>JAYVNU010000127.1:0-5380 GCA_043758345.1 Lacisediminihabitans sp. | reverse complement strand
GACGAGGAAGTTGCCTCGCCGACCTCGCGAGCGAGTGCTTGATGCGATAGAGGATCTGGGCGAAGATCCACGCCCCCAGAGGGCGAAGAAACTGGTCGGTGAAGAAAGTGCATGGCGGATCAGGGCGGGCGATTACCGCGTGATCTACGACACCTTCGACGCACACTTGACAGTTACCGTGATTCGAGCCGCCCACCGACGAGAGGTCTACGAGCGGTAGGTATCGTCGGATGCCGTGATCACGCCGATGACGGGCTGCCCCCGAGAATTAGAATCGAGTGTCTCTTCTTTCCCGGCCCTGACCAACGAAGGCGACCACGAGGATCCCGCTCAGCCGCGCCGATCCGACGGTCCCGGTCTCTGTGGCTGGGGGGGACGACTCCGGCACAGAAAAGTCGATTCGCGCGGGAGTCGTCGGCGATCCCTTCGAATTCATCATTCGGACAATGGTGCGTATCGGATAGCAGATGGACGATGCCGGGCACCTCGCGGGGTGATGGACTACACGGGGGTGATGGACCACCCGGATCGATCGCCGAGTCGTGACGGAATCCGTCCTGGCGTCGGTTGATGAAACAACTCCTGTCGGCGGATCGGCGCTCTTCCGCGCTTCTACCGATCGACGTGCGTCCCTCTCGAGATCGATGATGCGCTCCCGTTTTATTCCGCAGAAAGTCACCGATTAAGCCGGAACCGGAGTTCAGTGAACCTCAGCCCCGTGCCTCTCGTGTTGTCAAGGGGTCATGCAGCCGACCCACCCTAGGATGAATCGGCACCGAACACACGTCGGAGGTCGACAATGGATGATTCAAGCGTGGCGACGATGTCATATGAGGAGTTCTACCGGTCATCCCGGAAGATCGTCGAGACCATCGAGACCGTGATCGACGGAAAACGTGAGGCAGTCGAGACCGCTCTCACCGTGCTCCTCGCCGAGGGGCACCTGCTCATCGAAGATGTGCCTGGCGTCGGCAAGACCATGCTCGCACGCGCACTCGCGAAGACGGTCGACTGCACCGTCAACCGCATCCAGTTCACTCCGGATCTTCTCCCATCCGACATCACCGGCGTCTCCATTTACAACCAGAACAGCCGTGAGTTCGAGTTCAAGCCGGGACCCGTCTTCGCCAACATCGTCATCGGCGACGAGATCAACCGCGCGAGCCCGAAGACGCAATCCGCACTGCTCGAATCCATGGAGGAGGGGCAGGTCACCGTCGACGGTGTCACCAGCGTTCTCGCAACTCCGTTCACCGTCATCGCGACGCAGAATCCGGTCGAGATGGAGGGCACCTATCCGCTGCCCGAAGCCCAGCGCGACCGCTTCATGGCGCGGATCTCGATGGGCTATCCGGATGAGGCGGCCGAACTCGCCATGCTGCACACCCGCGAGAACGCGAGTCCGCTAGACGAAGTGGTTGCCGTGGTGACCACCATGGAGCTGATCGCGATGATCAGGACGGTGCGCGAGGTATTCGTGTCGTTCCCGGTCGAGCAGTACGCCGTCAACCTCGTGCAGGCGACGCGCCGCGACCGCGACCTGCGCGTCGGCGCGAGCCCCCGCGCAACCCTCCATCTCGTACGGGCGGCGAAGGCCCGTGCTGCTCTCGACGGTCGCGAGTTCGTGCTCCCGGACGATATCGATGCTCTCGCCGTCGCCGTGCTCGCCCATCGACTCATCCCGGCCAACCGGGTCTCGTCGAACGGCGGTGTCGCGAGCGCGACGCTCGTCAGCGACACCGTGGAGCGCATCATCGCGGCGACGCCAGTGCCACTCGGCGCCGTCGGACCGGCCTAGGTCGTTCCGTGCCACGAACCAGGAAACCGGCAGCACAACGCCGTTCGCGGGTTGCGCGGCTGACTCGTCGTGGCTGGATACTGCTCTCAGCCGGCATAGCCGCGATCGTCGCCGCATATTCGTCGGGGCGCAGCGAACTCCTCCCGCTCGGTGCGCTGCTGGTGCTTCTGCCCATCTCGGGTTGGGTCTTCGTGCGCGTTCGACCGCTGCGGTTCGCGGTCATCCGTGAGTTCTCGCCGGCCATCGTCGCATCGGGGAAGGTGAGCGCGGTGCAGCTCGACGTGCAGAACCTCTCGGGTTATCGCAGCCCTGCCGGATACTGGCGGGACACCTGGCCGTGGCGACCGTTCGCGACGATACCCGTCGAGCTCGGGGGACTCGCGGCACGCGGCATCCACTATCGGGCGACCGGAAGTGTCGCGCGACTGAAATACGAGGTGCAAGCTTCACGGCGCGGCCTGTTCGAGATCGGGCCACTCCTCGTCGACTTCACCGATCCGTTCGGTCTTGTCGACGGAGCGGTCATCGCGGCCGGTCTCGATACGCTCATCGTGACCCCGGCGATCGTTCCGCTTCCGGAGGGTGCCGTCGCGATCGCCGCCGACGAGGGTCCGACGCACATGCGGCAGCGCCGCTCATATGGTGGCGAAGACGACCTGATGACGCGCGAATACCGCGAGGGGGATGCGATGCGGCGCGTTCACTGGCGCGCGTCGGCCCACCACGGCGAGCTGATGGTTCGGCAGGAGGAACAGCGCAGCCACGCCGAGGCGCACATCGTGCTCGACACGCGCCGGTCGAATTACCGGGACGCCCGCAGCATCCACTCCGCAGAGGAGCCGGAGAGCGAGACCTTCGAGTGGGCCATCGGATTCTGCGCCTCGCTTTCGCTCTACCTGCTCGAGCGGGGCTTCATCGTTCGGGTGGTCGAGACCGGCGCGAAGCAACTCGCCCCGGCCGAGCAGCTCGATGAGTTCCTGCACTCGCTCGCCGCAGTGCAGCTCACCGTGCAGCCGGAGGAGCGGATGTCACTGCTTCACCACGTCTCCCGGCCAGACCGCTCGCAGGGTTCGGTCTTCGCGATCGTGTCGAGCGCCGATGCTGACTCGATCGATCGGCTCGTGACGCAGCGGTCCTCCTTCGACCTGGCCGTCGCCTTCGTCGTCGATCCGTGGACCTCCCCGGTCATCGAGCCACTACGCGCTGCCGGCTGGCTCTGTGTTCCGGTGCATCCGGACGACTCGATCGAGGATGCCTGGCTCGCCGTCGGCGCACAGCAGGAGTCGCGCCGTGGCTCGCACTGACCTCGCGCGGCGCGAGCGCGGTTCGTGGGCCACCCCCCGGCGAACCGCGGTTGCCCGTCAGGACTGGCGCACGAGTGTCGTGCTGCTGCTCGGCCTCGCGGTCGCCATCTATGGGATGCACGCGATCCTGAGCGGCTCGCTGTGGTTCCTCCAGCTGTTCCTCGTCTGTGTTCTCGTGCTCGGTTCCGCGGCGGCGACCCGGCTGGTGTCGCACCGGCGCTGGCTGCCCCCCGTCGTCAGCGTCGTCGCGACGCTCGCCGTGTTCACCGGTCTCTTCCTGCCGGGCACCGCTGTGCTCGCCGTCATTCCGACGCCCGACTCTATTGCGGCCTTCGGGCGTCTCTTCCAGGCATCCGCTGTCTCGATCAATGAGCAGTCGCTCCCGGCGAATGCCGACACCGGGCTACTGTTCCTGCTCTGTGTCGGGGTCGCGGCGACCGCGCTCATCGCCGACGATCTCGCGATCGGCAGCAGGCTCCCGGCGCTCGCCGGCCTGACGCTCATCGTGTTGCTCGCCGTGCCGGGCATCGTCGATCCGGGGAGTACCGATCCGCTCGCCTTCATCGGTGCGGCCATCGTCTACCTGCTGCTGCTGCGAATCGGCACCCGGCCGGGCCAGGGGCTGCCGTCACTCGGGATCGGTGCGGCCGTCATCGTGCTCACCCTCGTCGTTCCGCTCGTGCTGCCCGCCGCCGACCAGAGCCAGACGGTCGCCCACAGCGGCAATTTCGGCACCGGCGTGAACCCGGTTCTCTCCCTCGGCAACGATCTCCGGCAGAGCGCCGCTCGAACGGTGCTGACCTACAACACGACGAGCGGCAGCGCGCACTACCTGCGGCTGGTGAGTATCGACAATTTCACCGGAACGAACTGGGCACCGAATCCCGTGTTGCTGAGGCGCGGCGACACCGTCGACAAGATCGGCCAGCCGCCCGGCCTCACCGATGCCGTCACGCGCACCGCCGATACGACGAGTGTGACGGTCAAGTCGCTGTCGAGCGCGTGGCTGCCGCTGCCGTATCCGTCATCGAAGATCACCGGCCTCACCGGATCGTGGTACTGGGATGTGAACGGCCTCGCCGTGTCGAGCACGGATCGCAATTCGAGCAAGCAGACCTACCAGGCGACCGGCGTGCAACTCGCTCCGACGCCCGAGCAACTGCTCACGTCGGGGACGACCGTGCCGGCCGGATTCGAGAAGTACCTCGCCCTCCCGAAGGGCCTTCCGTCGGTCGTCACGACCACCGCGAGGAAGATCGTCGGAACCGCGCCGACGAACTACGAGAAGGCACTCCTCCTGCAATCGTTCTTCCACGACGGCGACTTCGAGTACTCCGAGACGGCCCCGGTCGATAACGGCTACGACGGAACGGGCGGCGGTGTCATCGCCAAATTCCTCAAGGCGAAATCTGGATACTGCATCCACTTCGCCTCGGCGATGGCCGTGATGGCTCGCTCGCTCGGCATCCCGGCCCGGATCGCCGTCGGGTTCCTCCCCGGGAAACAAATCGCGGCGGCGGGAAACCGCACCGCATTCGAGGTCAGTTCACACGACCTGCACGCCTGGCCGGAGCTGTACTTCGATGGGGTCGGCTGGATCCGCTTCGAGCCGACGGTGAGTCGGGGCGACCTCCCGTCCTATGCGGATCTCGCCCAGCCCAACGTGCCGGCGGTCTCTGCGACAGACAATTCCGCGACTGCGGCACCGACCACCCAACCGAAGGCACCGGCAGCGGTTCCGTCGGCCGTGCCGTCGAGTTCCGCGATCGCGTCAGGCGGCACGACGACACGTACCACGACGGATTCATCCCTGCTCACGCTGCTCGTGCTTGTCGTCCTCACCGTGCTCGCCCTCGTGCCGGCCGCCATCCGTGCGGTGCAACGGGCTCGTCGGCTTCGACGGATCGCCGCGCGCACGGCTCCCGTGCTGACGGCGTGGACCGAAGTGCTCCAGACATCAATGGATGTCGGCGCCGCGATACCGGATACCCTCACCCCGCGTGAGGTCGCAGCGGTGATCGGCGGGGGCGCGGCATCCACTCCCGCAGCGGGCACCGTGCTCACCCGCGTCGCCGACCCGGCGCTCACCCGACTGGTCGACGCGCTCGAGCGCGAGCGTTTCGCGCAGAATGCCACTGCCTACCCGGGAGCGGCGGACGATACCCGACACGTCATCGAGCTTGTCAGGCGCAACGTGTCACGCCGCAGCCGAGTGCTGGCCGTGCTCTTTCCGTCGTCGATCTGGCGCCGTATCGTGCGAGCCGGCTGAGCGGGCTTT
>JAYVNU010000126.1:0-5398 GCA_043758345.1 Lacisediminihabitans sp. | reverse complement strand
TTCGAGATGGTGGCGCAGATCACGAGATCGATCTGGGTCGGGTCTATACCGGATGCCTCGATGGCCTCGCGCGCGGCATCCGTCGCGAGATCGACAGCGAGCACATCGTGGGACGCCCTCGAGCGGGTGATGATCCCGGTGCGCTGCTGGATCCATTCATCGCTGGAGTCAATCGGACCGGTCAGCTCGTCATTCGGCACGACGAGGTCGCCCCGGGCGGCGCCGTAGCTGTAGATCCGAGTGAACTCGGGGCCGTGGGACTGCTGCAGTAGTGGCTTGCTCATCATTTCCCGTCGATCAGGTCGAACGCCGCGTGCAGGTCATTCGGTGTCTTGACTGCCACGGACGGTATTCCCTTGAGCCCCCGTTTGGCGAGGCCGACAAGGGCTCCCGCTGGAGCGACCTCGATGATGCCGGTCACGCCGGCGGACGAGAAGGCGTCCATGGTCCTGTCCCACCGTACCGGCGACGAAACCTGTCCGACGAGCAGGTCGATGAACGCCGCACCGCTTTCGACCATGGTTCCGTCGTGGTTGGTCCAGATCGGGAGCTTCGGATCGCTCTTGGTCAGCCCCGCAGCGATAGCTCGGAGACGGTCGACAGCCGGCTCCATATAACGGGTGTGGAACGCGCCGGCGACCTGCAGCGGAATGACCCGTGCACCGGTCGGCGGATCGTTCTTCAGCGCGTCGAGGGCCGGCAACTCGCCGGCGACGACGATCTGGCCGCCGCCGTTGAAGTTCGCGGGAGAGAGTCCGAGCGCGTCGAGTTTCGCGAGCAACTCCGCCTCATCGCCGCCGACGACAGCGCTCATCCCGGTCTTCGTGATCGCCGCGGCCCCGGCCATGGCGAGCCCGCGCTCGCGAACCAGGGTCATCGCATCCGTGTCGCTGAGGATCCCGGATGCCGCAGCGGCGGTCACCTCGCCGACGGAGTGCCCGGCAACACCGCCGATACGGTGATGCCTGCCCGGAAGCAGTGCGGAGAGGGTGAGCAGTCCGGCCGCCACGATGAGCGGCTGGGCGACCGCGGTATCGCGGATCGTGTCGGCGTCGGAGACTGTGCCGTGAGGGATGAGATCGATGCCGACGTCGTCGGAGATCGACGCGAGCTGGTCGCGGAAGCGGCTCTCGGCCAGCCAGGGTGCGAGAAACCCGGGAGTCTGGGAACCCTGCCCCGGGCAGACGACGACGATCATCCGACAAGTCTGCCCTGTCCGCTGGGTCGGTGGGCTGTAGGAGATCGCCAAGACTTCCCCATTCCTTTGTCGCGAGTCCACACACTTCCGCCCGATTGTTCGCTTTCGGGACGATTGTTCCCCGGCGCCCACGAACATCCGTCCCGAAAGCGAACAATCACGGGTGGCGCGGCGGCTCAGCGGCGGCGCAGTGGCCCGTCCGGCTCCGCGATCGAGCCGAGGATGAGCGCGGCCTGCAGGATGAGCGATTCGCGGGCTCCGGTGGCATCCCATCCGATGACCTCGGTCACCCGCTTGAGGCGGTAGCGAACGGTGTTTGGGTGCACGAAGAGTTCGCGGGCGGTCGCCTCGAGTGAGCGGCCGTTGTCGAGATAGCACCAGAGCGTGGTGAGAAGCTCGGTCGAGTGGGCCTGCAGCGGCTTGTAGATGCGGTTGATGAGGGTGGCGCGGGCGAGTCCGTCTCCGGCGAGGGCGCGCTCCGGCAGCAGGTCGTCCGCGAGGGTGGGACGAGGGGCGTTGCGCCAGGACCGGGCGACCGCGAATCCGGCGAGGGCAGCCTTCGCGCTTCGGGATGCCTCGACGAGGGTCGCGACCTCGTGGCCGAGCACCAGGTGCCCGTCGCCGAATCCCGGCTCGAGCGCTGTGGCGATGTCGAGGAACGGCACGAGAGTGCCGACGACCGGTTCGTCTTCACCCGGTGTCGGATGCGCGCGGCCGATGACGAGCACCAGCCGACTTCCCTGCACCCCGATCAGCACGTCGGCGTCCAAGTGCCGTGCCGTGCGTCGCAGCATGTCGACGTCGAGCATCTTCGGTGCCGTTCCGACGAGCACGGAGACCTCGCCGTGCCCGTGCCAGCCGAGGGCTGCGATTCGGGACGGTAGTTCATCGTCGTATTCGCCGCTGAGGATCGAGTCGACGACGAGCGCTTCGAGCCTGGCATCCCAAAGCCCACGTGCCTCTGCTGCCCGAGCGTAGACATCCGCGGCGGCGAAGGCGATCTCCCGCGAGTAGAGCAGGATCGCCTCGCGCACCGACTCATCGCCACCGCGCACCCGATCCTCAACGACCTCGACGGTCGCCTTGATCAGCTGCAGCGTCTGCGTGAGGCTCACCGACCGGAGGAGCTCGCGTGGCGCGGCGCCGAAGACGTCGGCCGCGATCCACGGCGTCGACGTCGGGTCGTCGTACCAGTGGATGAACGACGTGATGCCGGCCTGGGCGACGAGCCCGACGGCGGAGCGGCGACCGGGCGGCATCTCGCCATACCAGGGGAGTGTGTCATCCAGTCGCTTCAGGGTCGCGGTGGAGAGTTCACCGGAGAGCGACCTCAACCAGGTGAGCGTCTGTTCTCGTGTCTTTGCCACCGCGGCCACAGCGTGTCGTTCCTAGCTTTCGCCGCCGGCCGAACCGGTCGACCCGGCCGTGACATCGTGCAGGCGGTAGCGGTCGATCGCCTCCTGCGGGATGCCGGGATGCAGCTTGCCCTGAGCAACGAGCGATTCGAGCGTCTTCACTACGAGCGACGGGCCATCGATCTTGAAAAACCGTCGAGCGGCAGCACGGGTGTCGGAGAACCCGAAGTCGTCGGCGCCGAGGGTATCGAAGTCTCCCGGAACGAAGCGGCGGATCTGGTCGGGCACGGCGTGCATGAAGTCGGTGACGGCGACAAACGGCCCCTCGGCTCCGGAGAGCTTCTGCGTCACGTACGGCACTAGCCTCTCGTCGTTCGGGTGCAGGAAGTTGTGCTCGACGACGGCGAGTCCATCGCGGCGGAGCTCCGTCCAGGAGGTCACCGACCAGACATCCGCCGCGACTCCCCAGTCGTCAGCGAGCAGGTGCTGTGCCTCGAGGGCCCACGGGATCGACACCCCAGACGCCAGAAGCTGCGCTCGCGGCCCTTCGACCTCCGCTGACTTCAGGTGATAGATGCCCCGCAGCAGGCCGTCCACATCGAGATTCTCCGGCTCGGCCGGCTGGCTGATCGGCTCGTTATAGACAGTGATGTAGTACATGACGTTCGGATCCGGATGCTGCCCGCCGTACATCCGCTCGAGGCCGGCCTTCACGATGTGACCGATCTCGTACCCGTAGGCGGGGTCGTACGACACGACGGCCGGGTTGGTCGACGCGAGCAACGGCGAGTGGCCGTCCGCATGTTGCAGCCCCTCGCCGGTGAGCGTCGTGCGCCCCGCGGTGGCGCCGATGATGAAACCGCGTGCCATCTGGTCACCGGCGGCCCACATAGCGTCGCCGGTGCGCTGGAATCCGAACATCGAATAAAACACGTAGACCGGGATGAGCGGCTGGCCGTGGGTCGCGTAGGAGGTGCCGGCCGCGGTGAAGGCCGCGAACCCGCCGGCCTCATTGATGCCGACATGGATGATCTGCCCCTGCGGGCTCTCTTTATACGCGAGAAGCAGTTCGCGGTCGACCGAGGTGTAGTTCTGCCCGTGCGGGTTGTAGATCTTGGCAGTCGGAAAGTAGGCGTCCATGCCGAATGTTCGTGCCTCATCCGGGATGATCGGCACGATGCGATTGCCGAAATTCTTGTCTTTCAGCAGGTCTTTCAGCAGGCGAGCGAAGGCCATGGTGGTGGCGATCTCCTGCTTACCGGAGCTCCTCTTCGCGATGTCGTAGGCCGAGTCCTCGGGGATGGTGATCTGCTCGTAGCGCGAACGACGTTCCGGAAGGTAGCCGCCGAGAGCCCGACGACGCTCGTGCATGTACTGGATCGCCTCGTCGTTCTCGCCCGGGTGGTAGTAGGGCGGAAGGTAGGGGTTCTCCTCGAGCACGGCATCCGTGATCGGGATGCGCATGACGTCACGGAACTGCTTGAGGTTGTCGAGCGTGAGCTTCTTCATCTGGTGGGTCGCGTTGCGCCCCTCGAACGACGGCCCGAGGCCGTAGCCCTTCACCGTCTTCGTGAGGATGACGGTGGGCTGCCCGGTGTGCTCGGCCGCAGCCTTGAACGCCGCATAGACTTTGCGGTAGTCATGACCGCCGCGCTTGAGTCCCCAGACCTGGTCGTCGGTGTAGTCCTTGACGAGTTCGAGGGTTCGCGGATCGCGCCCGAAGAAGTTCTCGCGAACGTAGGCGCCGTTCTCAGCCTTGTACGTCTGGAAGTCGCCGTCGGGGGTGCGGTTCATCAGGTCGCGAAGGGCACCATCGGTATCGCGGGCGAGCAGCTCGTCCCACTCCCGTCCCCAGACCACCTTGATGACATTCCACCCGGCTCCACGGAAGAAGCTCTCGAGCTCCTGGATGATCTTGCCGTTTCCGCGAACCGGGCCATCGAGGCGCTGCAGGTTGCAGTTAATGACGAAGTTCAGGTTGTCGAGACCGTCGTTCGCGGCGAGCTGGAGCGCGCCGCGGCTCTCGACTTCGTCCATCTCGCCATCGCCGAGGAACGCCCAGACCTGCTGGTCTGACGCATCCTTGATTCCGCGATTCGTCAGGTACTTGTTGGACTGCGCCTGATGGATCGCATTGATCGGGCCGAGGCCCATCGAGACGGTCGGAAACTGCCAGAAGTCGGGCATGAGTCGAGGGTGCGGGTACGACGAGAGTCCGCCGCCCTGGTGCGACTTCTCCTGGCGGAAACCGTCGAGCTGCTCGCCGCTCAGGCGTCCCTCGAGGAAGGCTCGCGCATACATGCCGGGGGAGGCGTGGCCCTGGTAAAAGATCTGGTCGCCGCCGCCCGGGTGGTCTTTGCCGCGGAAGAAATGGTTGCTGCCGACCTCATAGAGCGTGGCGGAACCGGCGTAGGTGGAGATATGGCCGCCGACGGAGATGCCGGGGCGCTGGGCGCGATGCACCGTGATCGCGGCGTTCCAGCGGAGCCAGGCCCGATAGCGGCGTTCGAGGTCTTCGTCGCCGGGAAAGTCCGGTTCGTTCTCCGGGGCGATGGTGTTCAGATAGTCCGTCGTCGGCACCATCGGAACGCCGAGGTGCAGCTCTTTCGAGCGTTTAAGGAGGCTGAGCATGATCTCGCGCCCCCGTTCGTGTCCCTGGGCTGCAACGAGCGCATCAAGCGACTCATTCCACTCCGCGGTTTCTTCGGGATCCTGGTCGGTGTTGTTCACCGAGTAGGGGTCCTGGTCGTTAACAGCCAACGTCAACCTCGCTCTAGTTCGCCCACGCTCGTGTTCGCGTGCGCTTGTGTTCGCTCCCGCAGCAGTTCGCGGAGCCTTGGACGAA
>JAYVNU010000125.1:0-5408 GCA_043758345.1 Lacisediminihabitans sp. | reverse complement strand
GTCGGTGGTTTTCTACTGTTGACCAGAGCAAGATCCACTGGATCTCAATGCCAAAGCGCCATCCGACATCGAGAATCGGTTCGGAGCGCCCCTTTCTGCCTTCTCTTGCTTCTTGACGAGTCGCAGCCCATACGGGGCCGCGACGTAAAACAAAGGAGAAACCCCCCTATGGAGGGTCCAGAAATCACGTTCGCCGAAGCCGTTCTCGATAACGGCGCGTTCGGTACGCGCACCGTGCGCTTCGAAACCGGTCGTCTCGCCCAGCAGGCACAGGGAGCAGTCGCTGCCTACCTCGACGAAGAGACCATGATCCTTTCTGCCACCTCGGCTGGAAAGCACCCTCGCGAGGGCTTCGACTTCTTCCCCCTCACGGTGGATGTCGAGGAGCGCTCGTACGCCGCAGGCAAGATCCCCGGCTCGTTCTTCCGCCGCGAGGGTCGTCCCTCGACGGAGGCCATCCTGGTCTGCCGTCTTATCGACCGCCCGCTGCGCCCGACCTTCGTCGAGGGTCTTCGCAACGAGGTGCAGATCGTCATCACCGTGCTGTCCATCGCGCCCGACGAGTTCTACGATGCTCTCGCCATCAACGCGGCATCGCTCAGCACCCAGATCTCCGGTCTCCCCTTCTACGGACCGGTCGGTGGCATCCGCCTCGCCCTGATGCCAGGAAACGGCAAGGGCGATCAGTGGATCGCATTCCCCAAGTATTCGCAGCTCTCCGAAGCGGTATTCGACCTCACGGTCGCCGGCCGACTGATCACCAATGAGAACGGTGAAGAAGACATCGCCATCATGATGGTCGAGGCCGAGGCCACCGAGGGCAGCTGGGATCTCATCCAGGCTGGCGCGACGAAGCCGGACGAGGCCGTCGTAGCCCAGGGCCTCGAGGCGTCGAAGCCGTTCCTCAAGCAGCTCATCAAGGCTCAGCTCGAGGTCGCACAGAAGGCCGCGAAGCCGATCCAGGACTTCCCGCTGTTCCCGCCGTACGCGCAGGAGACCTACAACACGGTCGCCGGCTTCTCGTACGACGAGTTGAAGGGCGTCTACCAGATCGCCGACAAGGTCGAGCGTCAGAACGCCGACGACGCACTGAAAGACCGTGTCAAGGCGCACGTCGTGTCCGAAGTCGAGGGTGGGCGCCTCCCGGCTTCCGCCAACGCCGAAGTCTCCGCCGCCTACAAGTCGGTCTCCAAGAAGATCATGCGCACCCGCGTCCTCACGGAGGGCATCCGCATCGACGGTCGTGGCCTCGGTGACATCCGCGCGCTGGATGCCGAGGTGCAGGTCATTCCCCGCGTGCACGGCTCCGCGATCTTCCAGCGCGGTGAGACCCAGATCCTCGGGGTCACGACTCTGAACATGCTCAAGATGGAGCAGCAGATCGACTCCCTGGCGCCGGTGAAGAAGAAGCGTTACCTGCACCACTACAACTTCCCGCCGTATTCCACCGGGGAGACGGGTCGCGTCGGCTCGCCGAAGCGTCGCGAGATCGGGCACGGCTTCCTCGCCGAGCGCGCGCTCGTTCCGGTTCTGCCGCCGCGCGAGGAGTTCCCCTACGCGATCCGCCAGGTGTCCGAGGCTCTCGGCTCCAACGGCTCGACGTCGATGGGATCCGTCTGCGCCTCGACCCTCTCGCTGCTGAACGCCGGAGTGCCGCTGCGCGCACCGGTCGCCGGGATCGCGATGGGACTCATCTCCGACGAGGTCGACGGGGTCACGCGCTACGCGGCCCTGACCGATATCCTCGGCGCGGAAGACGCCCTCGGCGACATGGACTTCAAGGTCGCCGGTACGTCGGAGTTCGTCACCGCGATTCAGCTCGACACGAAGCTCGCCGGGCTTCCATCCTCGGTGCTCGACGGCGCGCTCAAGCAGGCGAAAGAGGCTCGCACAGCGATCCTTGCCGTGCTGAACGCAGCAATCGACGCTCCGGATGAGATGGCACCGACCGCGCCCCGCGTGATCTCGGTGCAGATCCCGATCGACAAGATCGGCGAGCTGATCGGCCCGAAGGGCAAGAACATCAACCAGATCCAGGATGACACCGGAGCCGACATCTCGATCGAGGATGACGGAACCGTGTACATCGGAGCCGTCGATGGTCCGTCGGCCGAGGCAGCTCGTGCCGCGGTCAACGCGATCGCGAACCCGCTGAACCCCGAGGTCGGCGAGCGGTTCCTCGGAACCGTCGTCAAGATCGCGACCTTTGGAGCGTTCGTCTCGCTCACCCCGGGCAAAGACGGACTGCTTCACATCAGCGAGGTCCGCAAGCTCGCCGGTGGCAAGCGCGTTGAGAACGTCGAAGACGTGCTCTCCGTCGGTCAGAAGATCCAGGTGGAGATCACCAAGATCGATGACCGCGGAAAGCTCTCTCTCGCTCCGGTCGAGGCCGACGAGGCAGAAGCCGCCGACACGGATGGCCGCTCGGCCGCCGCGGACAGCGTCGATTCCTCGACCGAGGGCCAGACGGTCGACGCGTAAGCAGCATCCGGTGGTCGGGTTTGTCCCGACCCCATAACGGAAAGCCCCGCCCGGAATCATCAGGGCGGGGCTTTTCGCGTAGTCGCGCTGGCGCTACTCCGGTGTCACCTGGACGCCCATGAGCTGGGCGCGGCCGATGATGAGGTCCCGCATCATGAAGCCGAGAACGGCCGGCGTCGCACCTTTCGGGAGGGCGAGCGTGCTCGAGAGTGCGCTGACCGTGAAGAAGTAGCGGTGTTCGCCGTGCCCGGGCGGGGGAGCGGCGCCGGTGAACTCCTCGGCCCCCATCTCGTTCGACAGGGTGACGACTCCCTCCGGAAGCGGCGTATCGGCGCCGGCCCCGGCGGGGAGCCCGGTCGCGTCGCCCGGCAGATTGTAGAGGGCCCAGTGCCAGAATCCGCTTCCGGTGGGGGCATCTGGGTCGTAGAGCGTGACGGCGAAGCTCTTCGTGCCCTCCGGAGCTCCAATCCACTCGAGGGCGGGCGATCGATTGCCGCCATCACCACGGGCGGATTTCGGCAGCATCTCTCCCTCGGCGAAATCCGGGCTCGTCAGGGCGAAGCTCGGCACTTCGGGAAGGCGCCAGTTCGGGTCGTTTGCCATGTCGTTCTTCTTTCTCGCCGTGCGCGTTGACCGACGCAGGCATTAATTGGCGGAGGGCCGCAACGGTACTCCCGTTTGCGGCCCTCCTGTCGCCGATTTTGAGTCCCGGCGGGACTGTACGAGCCATCCACTCGCTGTGGGTGAATAGCTCTCCGATCGGATACCCGACCGCACGCTCACCAATCTAGGCACTTCGCTACGGGGCCACCAGAGCGCGTGCCATCTGCAGGGCGACGACTCGGTTTATTCACAGCGTGTGAAATCCAGATAACGATTCGCATACGGCGCACGCCTTTCGTCGTCGGCGTGTTCACCATGAACTACTGTCAAAAACAGCGGCACCAAGCCCGATATTCGGTGCCGATCAGACACCGGGGGGTGGCGCATGACACAGGTCCTGCCGATGCGGGATGACGCCTTCTCCTTCGAGCCCGAAACGGCTCCGATCGCGCTGCATGCCCTCCACTCCGTGCCTGTGCGACGCAGGCTCGGTCAGTCCGATCTCCGCGTGTTCCCGATGGCCATCGGAGGAAACGTGTTCGGATGGACCGCGGATGCCGGCGCGACCGATCGCATCCTCGACGCCTATGCCGACCACGGTGGCAACTTCATCGACACGGCCGACTCCTACGCCGGCGGTCGCAGCGAGATCATGGTCGGCAACTGGATGCGCGAGCGCCACAACCGGTCGGAGATCGTCGTCGCGACGAAGGTCGGCAAGAGCGCCGATAGCCCCGGCGTGCAGGTGAAGGCGATCGCCCGCGCCGTCGACTCCTCGCTCGAACGCCTCGGCACCGACTACATCGACCTCCTCTATCTGCACATCGACGACGCATCCGTCCCCTTCGAAGAGACGCTATTCGCCGTCGACGACCTCATCCGGGCCGGCAAGGTGCGCTATTTCGGCGCGTCCGACCACTCGGCCAACCGGCTCATCGAGGCGCGGGTCATCGCCGCCCAGCTCGGGGTGACACCGATGGTCGCCGTGCAGAGCCACTACAACCTCGTTCATCGCACCGGCTTTGAGGGAGACCTGGCCAGGGTCGCAGGGCACCAGCAGCTCGCGGTCATGCCGCGCTTCGCCCTGGCGAGCGGATTCCTCAGCGGAAAATACCGTACGAGGGCCGACGTCGCGCGCAACGGCCGGGGGCGCGAGGCCGGTCGCTACCTCAACAAGCGCGGCATCCGCATCCTCAGCTGCCTCGACGAGATCGTCAGAGACCAGCGCGCCCTCGGCGTCGTCGGTGCGACGGTCGCGAGCGTGTCACTCGCCTGGCTGCTAACGAAGCGCGGGGTTGTCGCTCCCGTCGCCAGCGCGAGCAATCCGTCACAGGTCGACGATCTCGTCGCCGCGGTGACGATGCAGTTGAGCCGCCACCAGCTCTCCGACCTCGATCGCGCGTCGAGCTAGCGGATCGAACCAGCGAAGACAAGCCCGGCGATCGAACTTGGACCGGTGATCGAGTTTGTCGAGATCGCGGTCAGCGGTCGGATTCGGCGAGAATCCGGTCGGCGGCACGCTGGAATGCGGCGGATGCTGCGACAGCGTCTCCGGCGTATCCGCCGGTCATCGCGCCGTCACGGGCGAGGATGAGGTCGTCGGCGGCGTCGCCGGGAAGTGGATGTCCGATCTCACGCAGCAGGTCGGCGAGAACCTCGGTGTACCAGTCGCGGTGATCAATGACGGCGAGTCGTACCGGGTGGTCGATGCCGCCGAACTCTGCCGCGGCGTTGACGAACGGACAGCCGCGGAAGTTCGGCGACTCGGTGTTCGCGACGATCCCCGCGATGATCCCGCGAAGTGACTCTTCCGCATTGGGTGCCTCGGCGGTGATTCGTTCAACCGCATCGACGACGGCCTGGTGACGCCCCGTGATGTATTCGAGGATGAGGCGGTCCTTCGATCCGTAGTGCTTGTAGAAGGTGGCCTTCGTCACCTGCGACTCACTGATCAGGCGATCGATCCCGACGCTGCGGATGCCCTCGTCGTAGAAGAGGTGGTCTGCGACGCCGAGGATGCGCAGCTTGGCTGCGGCGGGGGGCACCACTCTCCGCGGCGGATAGCCGGGAGCACGCTGTGCAGTCGGATCAGAATCAACAAGCTGCACAGCGTGGCTCCATTTCGGCTATTTCGGCTAGGGTCCTCAAGCCGCTCGGAGCTAACCTGACCAGCGGGGAGTGATCAGGTGTCCTCCACGCGAAGTGTGATTACCTCGCTACTACCGTCGGCCCGCCCCGGGAGGCGGCAACAGCGAAAACTTCGGGTGAGTCCGCTGTCCGCGCGTCGAATGACTAGGTTCACTCGACTTGCCAACGAGAAAAAC
>JAYVNU010000124.1:0-5425 GCA_043758345.1 Lacisediminihabitans sp. | reverse complement strand
CGCCTCTTCGGCTTTCAGCACCGTCGAGGCAGCACTCACCGTCGTCGCCGCCGAACTCAACGAGCGCGGATCCAAGGCCGGCGGTGCAGCGCGGGACGTGCTCGAGGCCGCCGCTCTGATGGCGCAGGATCCGACCCTCGTTGATGACGTCAAGGCGCGCATCGAGGGGGGGAAGACCGGAGAACGTGCCGTCTTCGAGGCGTTCGCAGCGTTCCAGGACATCCTCATCGGCATGGGCGGCCTCATGGCAGAGCGGGCGACCGACCTCGCGGATGTCTCCCAGCGCATCATCGCGCAGCTGCGGGGTGTCGCGGCCCCCGGTGTGCCCGTGTCAGACAAGCCGTTCATCCTCGTCGCGCCCGACCTCGCGCCGGCGGACACAGCGCTGCTCGACCTCGCCAAGATTCTCGGCCTCATCACCCGCGATGGCGGACCGACCAGCCACACGGCGATTCTCGCCCGGTCGAAGTCGATCCCGGCGATCGTCGGCGTCACCGGGGCACTCGACCTGACGGACGGGACACTCGTGATAGCGGATGCCGCGGCCGGCACGGTGCTCGTGAATCCGAGTGATGGCGAGGTGGCGGCCGCGCGGCAGCGCATCGCGGATCGTGTCGCGGCGGCATCCGCTCCGATCACCGACGGTGCGCTCGCCGACGGCACGAAGATCCCGCTGCTCGCGAACCTCGGCTCTCCGAAGGATGCTGCGGCCGCCGTCGCACTCGGCGCGGAGGGCGTCGGGTTGTTCCGCAGCGAATTCCTCTTTCTCGACTCGAAGACGGCCCCGACAGTCGAGGACCAACGCGCACAGTACACCGAGCTCCTCGGTCATTTCGCGGGGAAGAAGGTGGTCGTGCGCGCGCTCGATGCCGGCGCCGACAAGCCGCTCGCCTTTCTCAACGACGCCCACGAGGAGAACCCGGCGCTCGGTCTCCGCGGGCTTCGCGCCCTCCGCGCGAGTGAGCAGATTCTGCGCGACCAGCTCACCGCGCTCGCTCTGTCCGACGCCGAGACGGGGGCCGACCTGTGGGTCATGGCACCGATGGTCTCCGATTCGGAGGAGACCGAGTATTTCGTTACTCTCGGCCGCGAGCTCGGCCTGAAGACGGTCGGGGTGATGGCCGAGGTACCCTCGCTCGCCGTACTGGCCGACCAGGTTCTCGAGGTGGCCGACTTCGTCAGCATCGGCACCAACGACCTCACGCAGTACACACTGGCGGCGGATCGGATGCTCGGATCCGTCGCGCACTTCCAAGACCCGTGGCATCCGGCCGTGCTTCGGCTCGTCAAGTTGATCGGTGATGCCGGGCGGGCGAGCGGCAAGTCGGTCGGCATCTGCGGTGAAGCCGCCGCGGATCCGCAACTCGCCGTCGTACTCGTCGGACTCGGGGCGACGACGTTGAGTATGACCCCCGCCGCGCTCGCCGATGTGCGGGCCGAACTGGCGCTCCACACCCTCGCGGAGGCGAGGGAGCTGGCCGCGCGCGCCCTCGATGCGCGCACCGCGGCCGAGGCGAGAACCGCCGGAACGGTCGTCCGCTGACCCGGGAGAGTTTCGTGACGGCTCTGTACCCCGAACGCAAACTTTCTCTCGCCCTCCGCGTTATTCCGGCACATACTCGGAAGGATTCACAGGAGTTCAGGCCGCGCAGCCGGTGTCGTCGACCGAGGAGCGGAACACGAATGACCGACACGGGGATCGGGTAATGGAAGAACAGGGGAATCCGGGAGTAACCATCTCGGATGAATCACTCGTGTTGCTGGCGCGCGCCGGCGACCGAAGCGCGTTTGCAGAGTTGTGGCAGCGCCACGCTCGCTCCGGCATGCGTGTGGCGCGACAGTTCACATCATCGAGCGACGCCGACGACCTCGTGTCCGAGGCGTATGTGCGCATTTATCAGCGCGTGCTCGCCGGTGGTGGTCCCGAGGGCGCCTTCCGTCCGTATCTCTACACGACCATTCGCAATCTCGCCGCGCGCTGGGGGCAGGCGAACCACAGCATCAACGTCGAGGACATCGGCGAGTTCGAGGATGCCATCGAAGGAGATGACCCGGTAACAGTCGCCCTCGACCGAACCCTGACGGTGCGGGCGTTCCGCACCCTTCCCGAGCGCTGGCAGTCGGTGCTCTGGTACACCGAGGTCGAGGGCATGGATCCGCATGAGGTCGCCCCCATCCTCGGCATCAGTGCCAACGGTGTCGCCGCGCTCTCCTATCGGGCACGGGAAGGACTCCGGAAAGCGTGGCTCCAGGCACACGTCTCTGATGCCTCCTCGTCGGGTGAATGTCGCTGGGCGATCGAGCGCCTCGGTGACTACGCACGCAACGGCCTGAGCAGCCGGGAGAGGCAGCGCGTCAGCGAGCACCTCGGAACCTGTGCGAAGTGCAGCATCATCAGCGAAGAAGTCGACGAGGTCGGGTCACACCTGGCGCTCGTGATGATTCCGTTGATTCTCGGCGGAACCGTCGGCGGCATGTTCCTCGCCTCGCTCAGCGCCCCGAGCGGCGCGCTGGCCGCCAAGCTCGTCGCCTCGTCCATGCCGCCGGCATTTCACGCGGTCGCTGCGGCCGGCGGCGCGGCGGCGCCCGCGGTGGCAACCGGGCTCACGGCTACTGCGGTCTCCGCCCCGCTCGTCGGCGCACTCGCGATCGCGATTGCGGTCTCCGGAGGCATCGCTGCGACGTCCGCGGCGACCCCGCCGCCGCCCGCCGCGGCATCCGTCTCCCTGCCTGTGTCCGCTTCGGCCACGTTTCCGGTTTCGCGACCGATCGTCTCCCCGTCAGCGGTGCCCGAGGTGCAGGCGACATCCATTCCTGTGCCGGACTCGCTCACCGGAACGTCGACCCCTGGACTTTCCGGAACTGTCGGGGCCGTCGGATCCGTCGCCACGAAGGTCACCGCTGCGCTGTCGCCGATCCTGCCCGGGGTCACCCTCGCACCGGGAAAACTCACCATCACCCCGGCCCCGGCGCTCCCGGTCGCCGTCGCGGCATCCCTCGACCTGACGGGCACCGCAACCGCGGGCGCGACGGTTACGGTGGTCGTGCCCGGCGTTACATCGTTATCCACGGTCGTAGCGGCTAACGGGAAGTGGGGCGTCAACGGTCTGTCGGTTCCTGCGGGGGCGAAGGAGGTGCAGGTGAGTCAGACGGTGATCAGCCTGCTCGGAATCACCATCTCGCTGCCGCTGTCGGTGCTGACCAACAACCTCGGAATCCCGATCGAGCTCGGCGGCAGTTGACGGCTCTGCGCCGGACCGGTCATCCGCGCCTCGACCATTTCGTCGGGTGCTGGCGCGAGCAGAACGCGGTTGTTGCAGCCTGTCCACAACTCATGCAGTTCGAGTCTGCGGCGTCGGCTGCTTCCGCGATCGCGGGCTTTTGGTGCCCCGCTCAATGCGGATTGCATGAGTTATGGACAGTGCTGCGCGGAGCGCAGCCGGCGGTCGTCGACCGGACAGAGGCCGAACTGGCGAAGCGGCGAGAAACAGCGGGTGGTGGTCTACGGCGCGGAGGGGCGGATACCCCACCCGTCGAGGAGCGCGAGCACGGCCTCGAGAACCTCTTCGGGGTGAAACATCGTGTGCTGGTACGCCGGACGAAGGCTCATGCAGTGCCGCCTCGCGAGTTGCACATCCCGCCAGCGATCGATGACGTGCTTCTCCCAGCCGTCGTGGGCGAGTCGACTATCGGCCTCGAGCACCAGCACACCCTCGACGAGAATGTCGACCCGGCCAACGCCGTCAACCACTACTTGCAGCTCGTACCTCAACCCCACGGAGCGCAGCAATAGTCGCAACACCGTCTCCTGGCCGGCTTCGGCACGCCCGTCCACCAACTCACGCAGGTAGCGCAGCCGCAACGGCAACCTTCGAAACACCTCCGCGAGATCCGTCTCCGATATGCGTCCGAGAAAGAGGGCGTTGTCCAGGGTCGCCACAGCGTGCGCCGGCTGCTGACAACGCACCGCCTGGACGAGCGCATCGATGATCCCCACGCAGAACTCGTTGCCGTCGTGGTCATCGATCAGAGGTGACCAGTGCAAAATCACCGAACTGCGATTCTCTGCGGCGAGTGCAACGAAACGGCTGTGAGGCGAGCGGGAACGCGATGCCTCCCTCTTCAGATGAATGTGGTCCATCGAGGAGTCGAACGCAAAAATCCCCATTTGCGCGATCGCCGATACGCAGCAGAGCCTGCCTCCGACGCGAACCGCCTTCTGCACGGCCGATGGTGTGTCCGGGAGGGCGTAGTGGTCTCGCATTACCCGCACCAGAAATCCGTTGGCGACGGCGGCAGTCAGAGACTTGCTCGTCGCCCCGGCTTCGACAAGGTGATGGCGGCGAAGGATCACGCGGCCGCGGTCGGCGAATGCTTCTGTCCAGGTCATGGCCACAGTGTGAAACCCCGGGACGACACCACTGTGGCAACGAGAGACATCTGTGCGAACCGGCTCCCCGTCCGCCGCTGTGCATAACTCATGCTGTTCGGCCGGCAGCGCGGGTTTTTCGACCATATTCGGCGGTTTCCGACCTGACTGCATGAGTTGTGGCCGGGCGGACGGGGGCGGTGGCAGCAGGGCGGCGGGCGGACGGGGGCGGTGGCAGCGGGGCGGCGGGCAGACCCGGGACGGGGGCGGCGGCAGCAGGGCGGTGGGCGGACGGGGGCGGTGACGGCGGGCAGACCCGGGACGGCAATGGCACGGCGGCGGGGCTGCGGCGGCCGGCCCGCGGCGCGTCCGGTAGCTTGGGACGGTGCCAACCGCCCTCGTCGTTATCCCCACCTACAACGAGTGCGAAAACCTCGCCGCGATCGTCGGGCGGATTCGTGCCTCAGCGCCCGAGGCCCACGTGCTCGTCGTCGATGACAATAGCCCGGACGGCACGGGGGCGATCGCCGACGCACTGGCCGCCGACCCACAGGTCACGGTCTTGCACCGCCCGGGCAAGGGGGGCCTCGGTTCCGCCTATCTCGCCGGTTTCGCGACGGCCCTCGATCGACAATTCGACTACGTGATCGAATTCGATGCCGATGGCTCACATCAGCCCGAGCAGCTCCCCGCGATGGTGACCGCCCTCGACGCCGGAGCGGATCTCGCGATCGGCACACGGTGGATGCCCGGCGGCATGGTCGAGAACTGGCCACTCCGTCGACGGATGCTGTCGCGAGGGGCAACACTCTTCGCACGAATCATGCTGCGCTCCCGCCTGCGTGACATCACGTCGGGATACCGAGGATTTCGCGCCGCGACCCTCGTCGCCGCACACTACGAATCGCTGGTATCCGAGGGATACTGCTTCCAGATCGAGTTGGCATGGCGAGTTGAGAGGGCCGGGCTGTCGATAGTAGAGGTTCCGATCACGTTCGTGGAGCGGGTGAACGGACGCTCGAAGATGAGCGCCGACATCGTCACCGAGGCGATGCG
>JAYVNU010000123.1:0-41666 GCA_043758345.1 Lacisediminihabitans sp. | reverse complement strand
CGGGGTGCTGGCGAAGGACACGCACGGCTCGACGATCCGGCTCGCCCCGCCGCTCGTGGTCACGGCCGAGGATCTCGACTTCGCCGTGGATCAACTCGCGGCGGTGCTAGCGCAGCTGCGCGCCTGACGCGCCGCATTCGGCTCAGCTCACGCCGAGCATCCCGTCCCGCCCGTTGTCGCTCGCTTGGGTCGGCGTGGTGCTTTCATCATTCAGGATGTCGCGGGACTGGAGTTGGCAGAGTGGCTGGAGTGACCTCTTCCGCAACATCCGTCGCGCCAGCACCATCACCTCCTGAATGATGAAAGCACCAGGGCAACCGCCTCGCGTCGGTGGCATGACGAACGCGGTGGGCTGAGCGACACGTCCGCACCCGCAGATCGATTTTCATCATTCAGGATGTCGCGGGACTGGAGTTGGCCGAGTGGCTGGAGTGACCGCTTCCGCAACATCCGTCCCAGCTGCACCATCACCTCCTGAATAATGAAAGAGAGAGCGCGCGGGCGGGTGGCCCGGCGATGGCGGGATGCCGCGGATCGTAGGCTGGCGTGATGCATCCCCTCGACGCGGCCGACCCCCTCGCGCAGTATCGGCAACGCTTCGTTGCGGCGCCCGGCGTCGTCGCGTATCTCGATGGCAACTCGCTCGGGCGACCGCTGTTGGCATCCGTCGAGCGGGTCGCCGCGTTCGCGACCGAACGGTGGGGCGGCCGCCTCATCCGCGGCTGGGACGAGGAATGGCTCGACCTCCCGCTCGCGATCGGCGACGAACTCGGCCGCGTTGCCCTCGGTACGAAACCGGGCCAGGTCGTGATCGGCGACTCGACGACAGTGCTGCTCTACAAGCTGGTTCGAGCCGCGATGAGCGCCGCCGAGCCGGGCCGCGACGAGATCGTGATCGATCGCGACAACTTCCCGACCGACCGTTACGTGCTCGAGGGGATTGCTGCGGAGACCGGATGCCGCCTCCGCTGGATCCCCGAGGGCGACGTCACCCCGGCGAGCGTCGAGCGGGTCATCGGCCCGAAGACCGCCTTCGTGGTGCTGTCGAGCATCGCGTATCGGTCAGGTTTCCTCGCCGACGTGCCGGCCATCACCGAGCTCGTGCATGCGGCCGGCGCGCTCATCCTCTGGGATCTCTGCCACTCCGCGGGCGTCGTCGACATCCCGCTTGACGCGATCGATGTGGATCTCGCGGTCGGCTGCGGCTACAAGTACCTGAACGGCGGACCGGGCGCGCCCGCGTTCGCCTATGTTCGATCCGATCTGCAGGCGCAGTTGCGGCAGCCGATCCAGGGCTGGCTCGGCTCGAAGAAACCCTTCGATATGGGGCAGGGGTATGAGCCCGCGGAGGGTATCCGCGGTTTCCTCAGCGGTACGCCGCCGATCATCGGCATGCTTCCGCTGAGGGACACGATCGCCCTGATCGCCGAAGCGACACTCGAGACGATCCGCGAGAAGTCGGTCGCGCTCACGGAGTATGCGATCGAACTGGCGGATGCCCGCCTCCCGTCAGCGACCCTCTCGACGCCACGCGATCCCGAGCGGCGGGGCAGCCACGTGACGCTCGACCATCCGGCGTTCGAGGGCATCATGCCCCGGCTCTGGCAGCGCGGCGTCATCCCGGATTTTCGTCGGCCGACCGGCATCCGCCTCGGAATGTCCCCGCTCTCGACGAGCTTCGAGGAGGTCGAGCACGGCATCGATGCGATCGCCGAAGAACTGGCGCGGTGAGCGATAAGAAGTAACCGGATCGCGATCATTCAAGAGTCACTCCGACAGAGGAGGAGACCAGTAGCTGCCGACCATGCCGAGCTTTCGCCTCCGAACGAGGATGACGGGGCGCGACCACGACGAGTAGCACCGGGTCTCCAGCCCCCGCGAGCTGCTCTTCGATCTGACCTTCGTCGTCGCGGTCGCCCAGGTCGCGGTGCAACTCGCGCACAGCATCGCCGCGGGTACCGTGTTGCAGTCGTGGCTGGTCGCCCATCTCATGGTTGCTTATCTCATGGTCTTCTCGGCGATCTGGTGAGCGTGGATCACTTTCACCCGGTTCGACTCCGCCTACGACAGCGACAACGTTTCCTACCGGCTGCTCACGATGCTGCAGATGGCCGTGCTCGTGCTCGCCGTCGGTGTGCCGGGCGCGTTCGTACACCAACAGTTCTTCGGCGTGACCCTTGGCTGCTTCATCATGCGGATCGCCCTCGTCTCGCAGTGGATCCGTGCGGCGGTCGAGAATCCGGCCGGCCGCACGACGGCGCTCCGCTACGCGGGAGGAATTGTCGTCGTGCAGGCCGGCTGGATCCTGCGACTCCTGTTGCCACCGGAGCTCGGTCTCGCCAGCTTCGTCGGTCTCGCGCTGCTGGATGTCTCCGTGTCGGCGGCGACGATCGCGGTGCAGAGCATCATCGCGTCCTGCGGGGTGAGCCTCGATCTGGTGATCATCGCGGCGGCCGGACTCGTGCTCTGGTGGCTGTATTTCATGGAGTCGGCGGCCGAGGGGCTCTCACAGAGTCCGACACACTCGTTCCTCTGGGGTTACGGGTACTATCCGCTCACCGCGGCGATCGCACTGGTCGGTGCGATGCTCACGGCCGTCTCCCCCGCGGGGAGGGCGCGTCGCGCATCCGCTCTCTCCGACGGGCGCGTGAACGCCTCGTGAACATCACGCCGTGACTGCGGCTGACGCCCCTCGACGCCCTCGCGAGGTCGCACTCGAGGCGTAAGAGTGGAACATGGGTGGCCGTGGGGCTGGCGTGTGGCGGGGCATCCGAGGGTCTCGCGGCCCGGTCGGGTCGTCCCGACTCGCCTTCACATGCATCGGATCGCGAACGAGGGTACTGACATGTCCGACCGCCACACGAGCGTCGCACCACCGACTGGCAAACGCGTTCTCGCCTTCGGCCTCTCGCAGCGGATCGAGGAACTCTGCGCCGAGTTGCTCGCACCGGAGCGCTTCCGCTCGATCGGCGAACACGGCCCCTGGCTGCTCGAGCGCTATCGCGAGATCGTGCCGACGGTGCTTCCTGATGCTCTCCGTTCGATGGAATCCGGCGACCGCATCGATCCGGCGAGCCTCGAGGTGATCCGCCGCTCCGCGCGGGCGATGAGGGGGTGCGGGGTGCCGCTGTCGGTGGTGTTGCGGGGCAGCATCCCGGCGCTTCGGGTCTTCGGGGCGGTCATCCACGCTCGGGATACCAGACTGAGCGCGCGCGACATCACGGTGCTGATGGGGCGGGCTGCCCTCATCGCGGGCGAACTCGGCGCTTGTTGGGCGGAGTCCTGGGCGGATGTCCGCGGTGCCGCCCCCCTCGGTTCACGCGATCGGAGCGACCCCGCCGATGGCGTGTCGCTCGCCTTCGTGCCGGTGACGGGAACGGTCGGCAGCCCCGTGATCGAGATGCTCGCGCTCGTCGCGGCCGGCCAGTCGAACGAGCAGATCGCCGAGGCGACCGACTACAGTCCGCAGGCGGTGAAGTGGCACCTCGCACGGCTCATGCGACAGTGGAAGGTCGACAACCGAGCCGCTCTCGTCGCCGTCGCCCTCGTGCGTGGCGTGCTGACGACGCGCTAGGCGTCTACCACCCGCCGAACGATTTGGTGCGGACGTTGACCGATCGGCTAACGACCCGTTCTTCCCCCGTTCGGGGGCCGTTTCGGTTCGTAGGGTGAGAGAGTCTTCCGCGGAAAAGGAAGGCCCCACCTCAACACGTAGGAGCAGATCATGGCCAATCTGAATGTCACATACGGCGATATGCGCGACGCTGCCACCCGACTCAACAATGGTGAGTCGGACATCGAGTCGAAGCTCCGCGAGCTCAAGACCCTCGTCGACGGCCTCATCGGCGGCGGCTACGTCACCGACAAATCCTCGGTGGCATTCGGTGCCTCGTACCAGGAATTCAACGATGGTGCCACGAAGACCATCCAAGGCCTCCAGGGTATGAGCCAGTACCTCACGGCTGCGGCCGACGCCCTGGAAAGCACCGACTCCGAACTGGCCAAGGCACTGTCCAAGTAACCCGTTCGGCACCACCGGATCGGCGCCGGACCTCCCGTGGGGAGCATCCGGCGCCATCCCACGACAGGAATGGACGTGAACCCATGGCCGATCTGGTCGTCACGAGAGCGGTGCTCGAAGAATCCGCCGCAAAGCTCGCATCCATCCAGACCGAATTCGACAACACAGATGAGCATGCCGGCGCGGATCCCGGTGTCTGGGGAGAGTCGGACGTGAAGTCCGCGATGGGGGACTTCTCCGGCAACTGGAGCATCCATCGCAAACACATCTCGGCCGCCGTCGGCGAGCTGCACCAGAAGCTCGACGATATGGCCGCCGGCTGGAATGACACCGAGCAGAAGCTCTCCGACAGCCTGAGCACCGAGACGACCTGACCCGGCGTCCAGCCCACACGCTTTCCCATATGTCTCGAAAGGCCAAACCATGTCTGCTCGTCCCGGTAACTGGCAATTCCTCGATCACAGCCGAGACCCGGTCGGTGGTGATCCGGCTCGGATCGCCGAGCTGACCGCCTATTACGCAACGATGGCCGAGACCATCAGCAGCGAGGCGGCCATTCTCGGAAAGATCGGCGACGGAGACACCACCCAGCTGAAGGGAGGGTCAGCAGATGCGCTGCGCTCGCGGAGCCGCGATGTCTCCGGTTCACTCGCACAGGCATCCGGTCGCTATGAAGCGGTCGGAAATGCCCTGAAAGGGTATGCACCGCAACTTGATCTAGCGCTCACTGAATCGGCTAGAGCTCTGGCGGATGCCGAGGCTGCGGAGCAATCCCGGGTGGCCTCGAACGCCCTCGCCGACCCGAGCGCGAACCGTCCGGCCGACGCACCGCCGCTGACCGACGTCGAGACCTCCGAGATCAGCCAGCGCACCTCGGCGATCGGCCAGGCGAGTGACGCGGCCGGCGCTGCCAAGGTACGCCTCGAAAACGCGCTCTCCGTGTTCCGTGACGCCGGGAAAGCGGCCTCGACCGTGATCAGGGCCGCCTGGGATGACGGGCTGACCGACACCCTCAGCTACAAGATCAAGGAGTTCTTCAAGAGCTTCCTCAAGATCCTCGTGAAAGTGCTGATGTGGATCGGGGTGGCTCTCGCCGTGCTCGCGTTCTTCATCCCCGGTCTCGCGGCCCTCGCCCTCGCCGGTCTTGTCGTGGCAGTGATTTCGCTCGCGGCATCCACCGCGCTCGCCGCCATGGGGGAGGGCTCCTGGCTCGATGTCATCCTCGGCGCGGTGAGCATTCTGCTGCTCGGCTCTGGTGCCCTGATCGCGAAGATCGTGCAGACCTCGCACGTCGCACTGCTCGGCAAAATCGGAACGAGCGGAGCGAAGCAGTTGACGACCGTGTCGAAGTTCTCGGCGAAGGTCGACGTCAAACGCGCCGCGATCTTCAATTCGGCCCTCAAGGGGAAGATCCCGGTGCAGACGGCCATCGACCGCATCAACAAGCTCGACCGCCACCTGATCACGTCGAACCTGAAGAACGTTACCAACGCGAAGAACCTCATCGCGAAGGACTTCAAGGTCAAGCCGCAATTCTGGAATATCAAGCACCCCGACTACTTCCCGAACGACCTCGGCAAGATCAAGGATGTGTTGGGGGGCACCTACAAGTGGGACCGACTGTTGTCGGTCGATCGGGCTCTCAAATACAAACAACTTCAGGACATCGCGAACGGCACGCTTGGCGTCAGCAGCAAGGCTCAGCCGATCTGGCACTTCGCGAACGGTGGTCGCGTCATCGCGGGCTGGATGCTGAACATCAACAAAATCGCGTCCTACCCGCCGAGCCCGTACAACGACTCGGTGTCGGCTACGAAGGCCGCTCTCACCACGGCGAAGATATGAGCGCGATCGCCCCGGCGACCTGGTCGCTCGACGTCGGGATACCCGACTGGCTCGAGGTGCCCAAGGCGCCGTTCGACGCGCCGTCGTGGCGGGCCGATGTCGCGCTGGTATTCGAGCTGCTCGGGTTCGTCGATTCGCAGCTCGGCGAGACTCCGGTGGCCGCCGGCTCGCCCCTCGAGGCGAGCTCTGGCATCGACAGCCTGCTCGAGTTCTCCGCGTCGCTCCCTCACAATCATCATGTCGTCGCGGGGCTGACGATCCCCGGGCGCTGGCCCCTTCCCGTCATCGTGGTCGTCTCGGCGATCGGCGACGAGCCGCAGGATCTTCTCGAGGCAGCGGGCGCGAGAGGCGGCGAACCGATCGAACTGCCGGTCGTCGACTATCTCCCCGATCACCTCGGCGACGGGATCCGCGTGACGCGCTTCGATCTGGATGACGGCGGGGCCGTGTGGGCGACGGTCACCTGTGCGCGTCGGATGGACGACACCGACACCGTGCTGACTTGGCGCACGCTGGATCTCGAACTCGTGCCGCTGTTCTCCTCCGACCTCGAGCTCCTGCTCGCGGGCGTGCGGATCGGCGACGACCGGTGACCGCGAGCGCCGCCGGGCCGAACTCGGCTCCGCGGTCGAATGCACCCGGCGAGCCGCAGGCATCCTTCCTCATGCTCCTTCCTCCAGGGTGGATGCGTCTGCCGGTGCGAACGCGGGAAGCGTCGCGGCTGCGGGCCGTGATCGAGGAGATCGTGGCGGAGGCCCTCCCGTCGACGCTGCCGAGGGACAGCACAGAGCCGTGGCGTGCGGAACTGCGCAAACGCCTCACCGGTGCGGCTGCGGATGCCCGGGATGCGGGAGCGACGGCCGTCTATCTTCCGACGCGTCCGATCGACGGCTTCGTCGTTCCCGCGTCCCTCATCGAGAGTGAGGTCGAGGATGACGGCCTCGCACCGGCCGCCGACGTGATCGGCGAGATCATCCGCGATCCCGAGATCGAGGCGACACGGGAGACGGTCGACGGCGCGTCGGCCGTTCGCACCGACAGGACGACCATTCGCGTGCGGCCCGAGGGCGACTGGCCGGAGGTGACCACCCGGCAGATCGTCTACACGGTCGAGGTTCCGCATCGGGAGGGTCGCTGGATCGTCATGGCGTTCTCGGCGATCTCCGGTGACAACCCGAGCGGCGCCCTGTCCGACGCCCTCGTGCTGCTCTTCGACGCGCTGATGACCACCTTCTGCTGGGCGGACGTGCCGGGCATTAATCGTAGTGAGCTCGAGATCCGTCTCGGCGAGATCGACTCGCTGGCCGGCTGAAGCGAACGTGATCATGCTCTTCCGTCGAGACTTCCTCCGTCGATGCGTCTTCTTCCTGCGCCGTCGTCCCGTGCCACCGCGGGTGTCCTTTTACGACGCGGCGCTGTCGGCGGCAGCGCACCGGATGCTCGGCGCGCTTGCCGTTGCCTGCGCGCGGGAGAGTGTCGTGCCGCCCGTGATCATCGCGGTGACGATGGGGGAGACATCCGTCGTCCTGCGGCTGGCGGCACCGCACGCCGACCCGCCGACACCGTGGACAGCCTTGCCGGACGCCACGAGCTGGATGCGCGCGGACGGTGCGGAGATCGCTGCTTCCGAGGCCGCGGGCCTTCGCTCGATCGGACCGGGCGGGCTCGTCGCGGTCGGCCTTTCGGGGCGGCCGGGGACACTCGTCGACCTCTCTCGAGCGCGTGGCATCATCGCTCTCGAGGGAGACCGCGCCGCCCGAGTCGAGGTCGCGCATCGCTGGATCGACGAATACACCCGGGCACCCTGGTTGAAGGATCGCACGGTGGGTCTCGTCGGGCTTCGGCAGCTGTCGACGGAAGGGACGGTCGACCTCACGGTACGGGATGTCGTCGCTGCGATCGCGAGTGGGTCGGCGGGTCTCGCGCTGCTCGCCGAGTTCCCCCCGGGTGAGGATGGCGCCGACCTCTGTCGTGCGCTGGAATCCCTCGCCTGCCGTTGGACGGTCGTCACACTCGGCGGCACCGGGCCGGCGCGGTGGACTTTCACGGCGGCGACGGACGGAACGGTGACGAGCGAGATCTTTCCCGCGGACGCCGCCCCGCCGCTCTTCGCGAAGGAACTGACGCGATGAGAGTGGTCATCACCGTAGCCGGGCCGGGCAATGCCGCTGGCCCACTGTTCGGCACAGACAGCGATACCGACATCCTCCTCGACGCTGAGCCGGACACCCCGATGGGTGAGGTCGTCGCGGCGATCCGTTCGAGCCTCAGCCTCCCGGCGGATGCTGTGGACGTCGAAGCAGCGACGGTCACTCTTGCCGGAAGTGGACTCATCGGTGGCGCGGTGCTCACCCTCGGGGGTGCTGCCCCGCGGACGCCGACGGTCGAGGGGTTGGCCGAGGTGCGGTTCGTCTCGGGGCCGGGGAGCGGGCGCATCCACTCCCTTCGTGTCGGCGAGACACTCTGGGGTCTCGATGAGCGGGCCTGTGCCGTCGCTGGTGCGGAACTCCTGCCCGGTCGGGAACGTGTGACGGTGTTCCTCGACAGCGAGGGCCGGATCACGATTCGCGCGCTGGCGGCCGAGGGTGATGACGTCGATGGCACGGTCATGCTCGAGCAGCGCCCACTCGCAGCCGACCCCGTCGAGTGGGTGCCGGGCAGCCAGCTCGCGCTCGGGGCCTCGATCCTGACACTGCATCCGGTCACCCGCGGCGATGCCGAGTTGATCCCCTCCGAGGAGGGCGGCTGGCTCGACTACAACCGTCCGCCACGGCTGCTTCCCCCGGTGCCGGTCGCCGGCTTCCGCCTCCCGGCGCCCCCTCCGGCGCCGACCCGCAATCCGATGCCCTGGATTACCGCGGCCATCCCGGCTCTGCTCGGTGTTTCGATGGCGGTACTGCTCAAGCAGCCGTTCTACCTGCTGTTCGCCCTGATGTCGCCGGTGATGATGATCGGCGGAAATCTCTCCGCCAGAAGAAACGGCAAGAAGAGTCACCGTCGGCAGATGGCCGAGCATCGGTCGACGATCGCGACGATCACCGGCGAGATCGCGAGCGCGGTGCTGGCCGAACAGGGCACGCGACGCTCGACGACCCCGGATGCGGCCGAGCTCTTCCTCGCCGCGACCGCGCCGACCCGGCGACTGTGGGAGCGGCGGAGCACCGATCCCGACCATTTGCTCGTGCGGGTCGGGCACGCGGATCTCGCGAGTCGCGTCGGCATCGAAGATCTCGCAGAACTCGAGCATCGGCGACGGTCGACCGGGATGAACCACAGTGTGCCCGTCACCCTGTCGATCGCCGAATGCGGCGTGATCGGCGTGGCCGGCCAGGGGGAGTGGGCGAGCGACCTCTGTCGCTGGATGATCGGCCAGCTCTCCGTCACCCAGAGTCCGCGCGACCTGCAGCTCTACATCCTCGGGGCAGCGGATGCCGCGAGCCGCTGGCACTTTGCGCGCTGGCTTCCCCACCTCCGACCGGCACTCGGGCAGGACGCCCTTACCCTCACCGGTTTCGACACGGAGGCGGTTGGACGCCGGGTGGCCGCACTCGGCCAACTCGTGACGGAGCGCACCGCGGCGCTGTCGGGTCCCGGCTCACGCTCCATCCGGTTCACCCCGGATGTGCTCGTCGTCCTGGACGGCGCCCGACGGCTGCGAGCGCTCCCGGGCATTGTGACCCTGTTGCGCGACGGGCCAGCCGTCGGAGTGCACCTTCTGTGCATCGATGCCGAGGAACGCCAGCTGCCCGAGGAGTGCACGGCGCTGATCGTCGAACGCGCCGCCGGCCGACTCCTGCTCAGGCGACACAACGCCGACGACACCGACGACGTGTCGATGGACTCCGTCGCGCCCGAATGGTTCGAGGAGGTCGCCCGCAGTCTCGCCCCCCTGCGCGACGTCAGCCCATCCGACAGCGACAGCCTGCTCCCCGGCTCGGCGAATTTGCTCGAGGTGCTCGGTCTCGCAGCGCCGACCGGCGGTTCGATCGTGTCGCGCTGGGCAACGGGCGGGCGCTCGACGGAGGCGGTGATCGGGCTCTCGCTCGACGGGCCGTTCTCGATCGACCTCGTGCGCGACGGGCCACACGGCCTCGTCGCCGGCACGACGGGTTCGGGAAAATCGGAGTTCCTGCAGACCCTCGTCGCCTCGCTCGCGGTCGCCAATCGCCCGGACGCGATGACCTTCGTGCTGATCGACTACAAGGGCGGCGCCGCGTTCAGCGAGTGTGCCGACCTGCCGCACACCGTCGGGATCGTGACCGACCTCGACACCCACCTCGTTCAGCGAGCACTCAATTCGCTTCGCGCGGAGCTGATCCGGCGCGAGGAAATGCTCGGTGCCGTCGGGGCGAAGGACCTCGACGCATACTACGCGCACCTGGCCGTCGCCGGCGGCGAGGGTCTTCCGCGGCTCGCGATCGTCATCGACGAGTTCGCGGCGATGGCGAAGGAGTTGCCGGATTTCGTGGCCGGCCTGATCGGGATCGCCCAGCGCGGCCGCTCGCTCGGAGTGCATCTCGTCATGGCGACACAGCGTCCGTCCGGCGTGATCTCCCCGGAGATCCGGGCGAACACCAACCTGCGGGTGGCCCTCCGCATGACCGACGCCGGCGAGAGCTCCGACGTCATCGACGTTCCGGATGCCGCCCGCATCGCCAAGACGACTCCCGGCCGTGCCTACGCCAGGCTCGGTCACGCCTCCATCATCCCCTTCCAGACGGCGCGCATCGGAGGAACCGTCACGCTCGGTCGCGAGGTTCGACGGCGTGCGCCGTTCGTCGAGATACTGGCCGCGGAAGACTTCTCGCTGCCGGTCGCGCGCCCTCCGCTTGCGGCATCCGTGTCATCGACGGCGACGGAGCTCTCGGTGCTCGTCGGCGCCATCCGGGAGGCGGGCGAGACCCTCGCGATCCCGCCTCAGCACAGCCCGTGGCTGCCGGCGCTCGAGGCGATCGTGCGTCTCGATTCACTCGGGGTCGGCCCGCGCGGACTCGGCTCTTCGGAACGCATCAGCTGGGCGCGCGAAGACCTCCCGGCGAGCCAGCTTCAGCGGGACGCGGTGCTCGACCTCGCGAGCTTCGGGCACCTCTACATCGTCGGGGCACCCGGATCGGGCCGGTCGCAGGCTCTCCGCACGATCGCCGCGAGCGCGGCGGAGGGGGCGTCGAGCGCCGACCTGCACCTGTACGGTATCGACTGCGGAAACGGGGCGCTCGCGAGCCTCTCCGCGCTGCCGCACTGCGGGGCGGTAGCCCAGCGCAACCAGACGGAGCGCGCATCCCGGCTGATCCTCCGCCTGCAGGCCGAGGTGCTTCGACGGCATGAAATCCTCGGCGCGGCCAACAACGCCAACATCACCGAGCAGCGGGCGACGAGCGCGGCATCCGATCGCCTTCCGCACCTGCTCATACTCATCGACCGCTGGGAGAACTTCCTGACGACGCTCGGGGAGCTCGACGGCGGGGCGCTACTCGACGTCGTGTATTCGCTGCTACGCGACGGCGCGAGCGCTGGCGTGCACCTCGTCATCGCCGGCGACCGAAGCCTTCTCACCAGCCGGATGAGCGCGCTCACCGATGACAAGGTGATCCTGAGGCTCACCGACCGACTCGATTACAGCCTCGCCGATCTCAACCACAAGACGATTCAGGTCGACCTCCCGCCCGGGCGTGGATTTCGGGCCGGGAGCGCCATCGAGCTGCAGGTCGCTTTACTCGGTGATGATCCATCCGGGCAGGCCCAGGCAGAAGCTGTGCGCGCACTCGGGCGGCGTCTCGGCGAACGGGATGCCGAGATCCCCACGGCGGCGCGGCCGTTCCGGGTGGACGACCTGCCCTCCGTCCTCGACCTCGAGGAGGCACTCGCGCTGGCCGCGACCGAGTCGACCGGGCCGATGTGGGCGCTTCTCGGCGTCGGCGGAGACCAGTTGGCTGCGACGGGGATGGATCTCGAACACGACTGCTCGACGTTCGTCGTCGCCGGTCCCGCCCGCTCCGGGCGAAGCACGCTGCTCTGTGTGATGGCGGATTCCCTCCTCCGCTCGGGAACCGAACTGGTGATCGCCAGCCCACGCACCAGCCCGCTGCGTGACTACGCCGGCGCCGCCGGCGTCCGGGCGCTGTTCATGCATTCCGAGCTCACCGAGGAAGAGCTCGCCCCGCACCTCGCCCCGGACGGCAGCCCCGTCGTCTTGATCGTCGACGACGGCGAAATGCTGATGGATGCCCCGGCGAAGGCCTGGCTGCGCACTTTCATCCGCACCTCCGGCGACTCTCGTCGCGGGCTCATCCTCGGTGGCAATTCGGCAGAGCTGTGCGCCGGATTCTCGGGCTGGCAGGTGGACGTGAAGAAGAATCGCCGCGGCGCGCTGCTCTCCCCGCAGAACACCATCGACGGCGATCTCATCGGCGCCCGGATCGCCAGATCGCTGGTCTCGGCGAAGGTCGTGCCCGGTCGCGCCCTCGCGCACTTCGGCACCGGCGAGCTCGTCACGCTGCAGGTGCCGACTCGCGAAGGGGCGAGCATCCGATCCGATCCGAATGAATCCACACGTCCAAGCGAACTGGAGAAGCACCATGTCTGAATCCCCCCTGCCCCGCGCGTACTCGGTCACCTCGCGCGTCACTCGATTCGCGCCGTCGATGCCGGCCGTCGAAGGCTCCGAAGCCTCGCCGCCGCGCTCCGCCGCAGACGAGCTCGCGCAGCCGATCACCCTCGACGAGACGCCTGCCGCTCCGGATGTCTCGGACTTCCGCACCGCGGAACCCGGCCTCATGACCACCCTCGACCGTCCGGCCCCGGCGCGCACGGGCGTGCGTGGTCTGCTCGGCGGGCTCGGCATCCGCATCGCGCCTGGCGCCGCCGAGCAGGCGAGGCGGGAGTCGGACGCGCGCGTGATCCGGGACGAAGAGATGATTCGCCAGGCCACCTGGACTCGGGCCATCAGCGTGCTTGTCGCGAACCCCAAGGGCGGCGTCGGCAAGACTCCGGTGTCTCTCATGCTCGCCGGAACACTCGCCTCGGTGCGCGGAGGCTCGGTCTGCGTGCTCGAGGTCTCCGACGATCCGGGCGCCCTGACCTTCCGCGCGGAGGGAACCCCGAACCTCGGACTCGGCGAACTCGTCGCCGCCATCTCGACCATGTCGAGCGCGGGCCAGCTGGCCGGATACACCGCCCCGCAGACCTCGTTCGCTTCGGTGATCGGGTCGGTCGGCCACCGAGCGGCACTCACCCGGGACGACGTCGTCGCCGTATCCGCGGTGATCGACTCGTTCTACAGCATCCGCGTGATGGACAGCGGAAACCAGTCGAGCTCGTCAGCCTTCGACGGAGCGCTCGAGACGGCGGACGCCCTCGTCATTCCGGTGCTGAACTCCGGTGACGCGGTTTTCGAGGCGCTCGCCCTGCTCGAACGACTTCGCCGGGCCGGAGGGCGCTCGGCGGGGCTCGCCCACCGCGCCATTATCCTGCGCCTGACGGACGGGCGTCCGGAGCATCCGCAGGTCATGGAGAGAATCGACCGCATCATCGCCGGGGCCGGCGCGGCCCAGGTTTTCGTCGTTCCCTACGACGCGCACATCGCGGAGCGTGGGCAGCTGACCCTCGCTCGGCTAGACCCGGCGACCTACCGCGCGTTCGCGTCGGCTGCCGCGAGCATCGTGCGCTCGGTCACGGTGCCCGCGGTCTGACGCGCCGCTAGTTCTTGACCGTCGTCTTAGTAACCGGAGCCTTCCGCGCAACCGACTTGCGCACGGGCACCGAGACCGCGGCCAGCGGAGCAGACAGCTCACGCGGAGCAAGCCGCTGCAACTGCGTGACGTGCGCGGGAGTGAGCTCCTCGACGCTCGCGACCTCGAGGAGCTTCATCGTGCGCACCAGCTGGTCGGAGAGGATCGCGATGGTGCGGTCCACCCCGGCACGCCCGCCAGCCATCAGCCCGTAGAGGTAGGCGCGGCCGATGAGCGTGAACTTCGCGCCGAGGGCCATCGAGGCCACGACATCCGCGCCGTTCATGATGCCGGTGTCGACCATCACCTCGGTGTCGTTACCGACCTCGCGCACGACCTCCGGGAGGAGGTGGAACGGGATCGGTGCGCGGTCGAGTTGGCGCCCGCCGTGGTTGGAGAGCAGGATCCCGTCGACACCGAGGTCTGCGAGCCGACGGGAGTCCTCGACGTTCTGCACGCCCTTGATGATCAACTTGCCGGGCCACATGGCGCGGATGGTGGCGAGATCCTCGAAGTTGATCGAGGGATCCATGGCGGAGTCGAGCAGTTCGCCGACGGTTCCGCCGGTCGAGGAGAGCGACGCGAATTCGAGCGGTGGGGTGGTGAGGAAGTCGAACCACCACCACGGCCGCGGAATGGCGTTGATGATCGTTCCGGCGGTGAGCTGCGGCGGGATCGAAAAGCCGTTGCGTTTGTCACGCAGCCGCGCACCGGCCACCGGCGTGTCGACGGTGAACATGAGCGTGTCGAAGCCGGCGGCCGCCGCTCGCTCTACCAGGCCGTAGGAGATCTCCCGCTGCCGCATCACATAGAGCTGAAACCAGTTGCGTCCGTTCGGGTTCGCGGCTTTGACTTTCTCGATCGACGTCGTGCCGAGCGTGGACAGCGTGAACGGGATGCCGGCGGCCCCCGCAGCGCCCGCTCCGGCGATCTCGCCCTCCGTCTGCATGAGGCGCGTGAAGCCGGTCGGCGCGATCCCGAAAGGCATCGCCGACGTGCCACCGAGAATGCTCACCGAGGTGTCGACGTTCGAGACATCGCGCAGGATCGACGGGTTGAACTGCACGTCTTCGAAGGCCTGGCGCGCGCGCGCCATCGAGAGCTCGCCCTCGGCCGCGCCATCCGTGTAGTCGAATGCCGCCTTCGGTGTGCGCCGCTGTGCGATCTTCTTGAGGTCGTAGATCGTGAGCGCCTTCTCGAGGCGGCGCTTCTTGAGGTCGAGCTCCGGCGTGGCGAAGTGCATCAGGGGCGCGAGGTCGCGCGGGCGGGGGAAGCGTCTCTGCTGGTTCATCGGTGACCTTTCTGGTCGTATCAGGGGAGTGCGGCTCTCAGGACTTCACGGGCGAAGAGGGTGCGAGGGTACGGCCGTCGAAAACGACGTGCAGCGGCGGCAGCCCGTCTCGAAGTCGCGAGATCTGGGTGACGACCAGCGGATCGATTCGCTGCGACATGCTCAGCACATTGCCGCCGATGTGCGGGGTAAGGGTCACGCCGGGAAGCATCCAGAGTGGATGCCCGACCGGTAGCGGCTCCGGATCGACGACGTCGAGCGCGGCACGGAGCGCACCGGATGCAACCCGATCGACGAGTGCGTCGGTGTCGACGACTGCGCCGCGCGAGATATTCACGAGCAGCGCTCCTGGCTTCATCGCGGCGAGGAAGGCCGCGTCGGCGAGGTGCGTGGTGCCTGCTCCAAGCGGCACGGCGAGGATGACGACTTCCGCCTCCGGGAGGAGGGAGGCGAGCTCGGACTTTGCGTGTACGCCGGCCCGCGCAGTGCGGCCGACCTTCGTGAGGGTGACGTCGAAGGGGAGGATGCGCTTCTCGATCTCGCGCCCCACACCGCCGACTCCGATCAGCAGAACGCGGCTGCCCGCGAGGCCGGGAAGGAGCGGCCGATCCCAGCCGCCGGCGAGTTGCGCCTGGGCGAACGCGGTCAGACCGCGCTGGGCCGCCAGCGTCAGAGCGACCGCGAGTTCTGCGGAGGGCACCTCGTGCACCCCGGCGGCGTTGCAGTAGGTGATCCCCTCGGGCAGTGCCGCCTCGACACCATCGAACCCGAGCATCTGGGCCTGCACGAGGGAGACCCGCGCCGGGTCGAGTCCGCTGAGGGTGTCATGGGTGGTCAGGTAGGGAAGCACCAGCAGGTCGACGGGCTGCGCGAGCGCCGCATCCCCCGGCGCCCAGATGACGAATTCGACGCCCGGCATCGCTCCGAGCCGATCGAGCATCGCCCGCTCCGGGAGCGCGACGGTGAGTGCCCCGCTCACGATCGGGCCTCCGAATCAAGATGCCAAAGCAATCGGTCGCGCGCGCCCTCGATGTGTTCCCGGGTGAGTCGTCCGGCGAGGTCGACTTCGCCGGATTCGACGGCATCGAGGATGCCCTGGTGCTGTTCGGCGACCTGGTGCGCCTTCAGCAGGCGGTGGGTCTGCACCTGCCCGATGCACAACTCGATCTCGCCCATGATGAGGGCGTGCATGCGGGCGAGCCGCGGACTCGACTGTGCGATGACGAGTTCGCGGTGGAAGGCGACATCCGCCCGCACGAAGGGAGCGGACTCGTCGGCTTTCGCGTAGGCGAGGAGGTCCCGTTGGATGGCAAGAGCGGCTGCGGGCACCACCGAGGCGGCCGCGAGATTGCGAAGCGCAGCCTCCTCGACGATCACCCTGCTCGAGTAGAGGTCTTCGATGTCGTCGCGGCTGAGGGAGGGCACCTGGGCCGCATGGTGAGCGCGGCGGGTGAGCAGCCCTTCGCTGACCAGCCGCTCGATGGCCGCCTTGGCGGTGGGACGCGCTACGCCGAAACGGGTGGCGATGGCTGTCTCGGTCAGGAGTGTCCCGGGCTGCACGTCGGTGGTCACAATGCCCTCGCGAAGGGCCTCGTATACGGCCTGCGGCACGGAGGTGGTCTTCAGGGGTGAGACATTCAACGGAAGAGTGGCGAGGGGAGACGACATTGTCAGACAAGGATACGCGATCTGGATTCGCTCAGAAAGTCATCCGCCCGGGCAAAAAGGGCAGCAGCGGTGCCGAATAGGCCACAGCTACCGCACCGTCACCCTCGATCATGATCTCGGCCGCGCCGAATCTCCACAGTCGGTTGAACAGGAAGACGCCGACCGTCGTGGTGGCGTCGGCGGGAATCATCCACGTTCCGGTACCCCACTGGGCCGGCTGACCGCGCCCGTCGAAGACGACCGTCGGCTTCGGAAACCAGCCGAGCCACGGCTTGTGTAGCACCAGTTCGAGGCGGCGCGTTCGGGCGGGGACTGAGTCGGCCATTGTCTTGGAGCGTAGGGGAAAACGGGTCGAGCCGTCGTCCCCGTTTCTCCGCACCCTCCGAGAGGCCCGGGAGTCGGTGCCGACGGCACGTGAGTGTGCACAGGCGGGTGGTGCTGGAAAAAAGTCGATCAACTGTCCCGCACCAGACGAACATCGGGCGGCTACTCACTGTCGACCATGCAGATTCGGGAGGTGCGACTATGACTGATGACTTCACCACTACCAACTCCGGCGCTCCGGTGGCGAGCGACGAGTTCACGCAGACGGCGGGCAACGACGGCGTCATTCCGTTGCACGATCACTCCCTGGTCGAGAAGCTCGCCCGGTTCAATCGCGAGCACGTTCCCGAGCGCGTCGTGCATGCCACGGGCGGCGGCGCCTTCGGAACCTTCGAGACCACCGGCGACGTGGGCGGCTATACCAGGGCCAGCCTGTTCCAGCCCGGAGTGAAGGTGGAGATGCTCGGGCGCTTCTCGACGGTCGCCGGCGAGGCGGGAAGCTCCGACACGGCTCGCGACCCCCGCGGATTCGCGCTCAAGTTCTCCACCGACGAGGGCAACGACGACCTCGTGGGCAACAACACGCCGGTCTTCTTCGTTCGCGACGGAATCACATTCCCCGACTTCATCCACTCGCAGAAGCGCCTACCCGGCGACCACCTGCGCAGCAACGACAGGCAGTGGGACGTCCGGACGCCGTCGCCCGAGGGCGCACACCAGGTGACCATCCTCATGAGCGATCTCCCCGCTCATCGAGGTCGGCACGATGGGCGCTCAACCGCAATCCCGAGAATTATTTCGCGCGGATCGAGCAGTCGGCCTCCGACGTGTCGAACTTGGTGCCGGTCAACGCCGCACGCGCGCCGGTGAACAGCTACTCGAAAGAGGAAGCGATGCGGCACGGGTTCAACGACCCGGCGACTCCGGTCTACGCGCCGAACTCGCACGGTGGCCCGGCGGCCGACCCGTCGGTGGCGGCGGAGTCCGCGGGATGGCGGAGCGACCGTGAGCTGATCCGGGCCGCGTCGCGGCTGCGCTCCGACGACGACGACGACCACGACGACTTCGGCCAGGCCAGGCCAGGTCGCTCGCGCGTGACGTCATGGATGCGGACGAGCGCGAGCGCCTCGCGAGCAACATCGCCGGCCACCTCGGCAAGGTGACGATGCCGGGGCTGCACGACCGTGTAATCCAGTACCGGCACTCGGTCGATCCAGGCCTCGCGCGCCAGGTCGACGAGTTGGGTGAAGCGGCGGAGTCTGCCGGCCGGGTCGAGCACTCCGACGGACTCGAGTTCTCGGCACGCCCGACCGCCTGGGCGACGACGTGGGGCACGGCGCCTTGGGTGCCGTGCCCGAGCCTGCGCCATGGCGTGCGATGCCGACTCGCAGGGTTCGGCTTGCGCGGCAGTGCGCAGAGTTCTGTCGCTCAGCGCTGCGGAACGTACCGCCGCAGCGAGAAGGCACCCACGACAAGACCTCGGAGGGCTTCGAGCGAGCCTGTGACGAATCCGTTCGCGCGTGCCTGCACGAGCACGTTGCCGATAGCCGTCGCCTCGACCGGGCCGGCGAGCACCGGCACCCCGCTGAGATCGGCGGTGAGCTGGCAGAGCAGTTCGTTTTGGGAACCGCCACCGACGATGTGGATGACGTCCACCCGCACACCGGACAGCTCGGACGCCGCGCGTACGGCATCCGCGAATGCCGTCGCGAGCGAGCGGATGATGCTGAGCACGAACTCGGCCCGTGACCGCGGCACCGCCAGCCCGCGCTCGCCGAGCCACTCCGCGATACGGGCTGGCATGTCGCCGGGGGAGAGGAACCTCGGATCGTTCGCGTCGAACACGATCGCCTCTCCGGTGACCGCGGCTGCGGCATCCAGAAGCGAAGGGAGGTCGATCGAGTCGGCACCCTTCCGGCCCTCTTTCTCCCAGGCGCGCACCGACTCGCTCAGCAGCCAGAGCCCCATCACGTTGTGCAGGTAGCGCACGCGACCGTCGACCCCGCCCTCGTTGGTGAAGTTCGCGAGTCGGCCGGTCTCGGAGAGCACCGGATGCTCGGTCTCGACTCCGACGAGCCCCCAGGTTCCACAACTGATATACGCGAAGTCCGGCGAGGTGGACGGCACGGCGACGACCGCCGACGCGGTGTCGTGAGACCCGACGGCGACGACGTCGTGCCGGCCGCTGATTCCGAGGTCGGGCCGAAGCTGTCCGATCGTCTCCCCCGGGGAGATCAGTTCACGGAAGAGGCCGCGTGGCAGTTCGAGACGGGCGATCAGCGCGTCATCCCACTCCCCGCTCGAGAGGTCGAGCAGACCCGTTGTCGACGCGTTCGTGCGCTCGGCGACCTGCCGACCGGTCAGCCAGAACGCAATGAGATCGGGCACGAGGAGCATCGAATCGGCGAAGTCCAGCAGCCCGGATGACCGCTCCGCCTCGAGCTGATAAAGCGTGTTGAAGGGCAGAAACTGCAGTCCGTTTGCGGCGTACAGGCTGCTCGGGGAGACCCGGGAATGAGTTACCTCGACGGCGGAGGTCGTGCGCTCGTCGCGGTAGTGGAAGGGGGTGCCGAGCATCCGTGTGCCGCGGAGCAGTGCGTAGTCGACCGCCCAGGAATCGACGCCGACGCTCGTGAGCTCCGGCTCCTCGCGGGTCGCCGCAGCGAGGCCGTTCGTCACGTGACGGTAGAGGTCGAGAATGTCCCAGTGCAGCCCGTCGGCGATTCGCACGGGCAGGTTCGGGAAGCGGGCGACCGGCCGCACGCTCAACTCGTTGTGCCCGACGTAGCCGAGCATCACGCGGCCGCTCGTCGCGCCGAGGTCGACCGCGGCGACGGCCTCGGTCACCGGGTCACCGCGGCGGTAGGACCGGCTGCAGCGATTGTTCTACTTCGGGACGACTGTTCGCGGGCGCCCCCGAACATTCGTCCCGAAAGCGAACAATCGCGGGCCGGGGAGATCATCGCAGGAACGCGGCGGCGACGCCCGCATCCACCGGGATGTGCACTCCTGTCGTGTGGCTGAGGTCGCTCGTGCACAGCACGAACACCGCATTCGCGACGTTCTCGGGCAGCACCTCGCGCTTGAGCAGGGTGCGCTGCGCGTAGTACTTGCCGAGCTCCTCCTCCGGCACGCCGTAGACGGCCGCGCGCTTCGCACCCCAGCCGCCGGCGAAGATCCCGGAGCCGCGAACGACGCCATCGGGGTTGATGCCGTTGACTTTGACGCCGTATTCGCCGAGCTCCGCAGCGAGCAGCCGCACCTGGTGTGCCTGGTCGGCCTTCGTGGCCGAGTACGCGATGTTGTTCGGGCCCGCGAACACCGAGTTCTTCGACGAGATGTAAATCACGTCGCCGCCGAGCTTCTGGTCGATGAGCACCTTCGCGCTCGCGCGGGAGACGAGGAACGAGCCCTTCGCCATGACGTTGTGTTGGAGGTCCCAGTCGGCGACGGTCGTTTCGAGCAGTGACTTCGACAGCGAGAGACCGGCGTTGTTCACGACGAGGTCGAGCCCGCCGAATGCCAGGACCGCGGCATCCACTGCAGCCTGCACCTGCAGTTCGTCGGTGACGTTCGCCTGCACGCCGATGGCGACATCCGTCCCGCCGATCTCGGCCGCGGCCTCCTGAGCTTTCGCGAGGTCGAGGTCGGCGATGACGACGCACGCGCCCTCCGCGGCGAGCCGGGTCGCGATGGCCTTGCCGATTCCGGATGCAGCCCCCGTCACGAGAGCGATGCGGGTCGCGAGTGGCTTGGGCTTCGGCATCCGCTGCAGCTTCGCCTCCTCGAGTGCCCAGTATTCGATGCGGAACTTCTCCGCCTCGTCGATCGGCGCGTAGGTGGAGAGCGCCTCGGCGCCGCGCATGACGTTGATCGCGTTGATGTAGAACTCGCTCGCGACGCGCGCGGTCTGCTTGTTCGCGCCGTAGCTGAACATACCGATGCCGGGGATGAGCACGACGAGAGGGTCGGCGCCTCTCATGGCGGGTACGCCGGAGCTATGAGGATCGCGAAGCGATCCGGCGACGTCAGTGCCGACCGAGCCTGCGAGGGAGGTTTCTCGAGCGATGCCCCGGTCGTAATACGCCTGGTAGTCGGCGCGGTAATCGGCGTGCAGCTCGTGCAACCGGGCGAGCTGATCCTCGAGCGACGCGGTCGGTGGCAGGTCGAGCAGCATCGGCTTGACCTTGGTGCGCAGGAAGTGGTCGGGGCAGCTGGTTCCGAGGGCGGCGAGGCGGGGGTGCTCGCTCGACGCGAGGAAGTCGAGAACGACGTCGGCGTCGGTGAAGTGGCCGACCTGGGCGCGGTCGGTGGAGGCGAGGCCACGCAGGGTGGGAGCGAGCGCGGCGGCCCGTTCGGTGCGCTCTGCGGGGGAGAGCGGGCTGTAACCGTTCAAGGGGGTTCCAAACGGGTCAGCCCGGCCGTCGTCGACGATGTACTTCTCGGCGGTCTCGATGATCCACAGCGAATTGGCTTCGGCCTCGTCGCTCGTGTCGCCCCACGCGGTGATGCCGTGGCCGCCGAGGATGCAGCCGATGGCCGACGGATGAGCCGCTTTGATCGCCGCAATGTCCTCGCCGAGCTGCCAGCCCGGGCGACGCCATGGCACCCAGACGACCTTGTCCCCGAAGGCCTTCGCGGTGAGGGCTTCGCCATCCGCGGATGTCGCGAACGCAATGCCGGAATCGGGGTGGAGGTGATCCACGTGGGCGGCATCCACCAGTCCGTGCATCGCCGTGTCGATCGAGGGGGCCGCGCCACCCTTGCCGTGAAGGGTGTAGTCGAAGGCGGCTACCATCTCGTCTTCGCGCTCGACGCCGGGGTAGACCTTCGACAGCGCGCGCAGTCGGTCGAGGCGCAGCACCGCGAGGCCGGGCTCCTTCAGCGTTCCGAGGTCTCCGCCGGACCCCTTGACCCAGAGCAGCTCGACTGGTTCACCCGTGGCCGGGTCGATCTCGGTGCCCTTCGCCGACGTATTGCCGCCGGCGTAATTCGTGACGCGCGGGTCGGAGCCGAGGCGGTTGCTGCGCGCGATCAATTCCGCGGCGGTTGGATTGGTCATCCTGGTGTCCTTCGTTCGTGTTCCCCCTGCCATAGCTCCAGCTATGGCGCGGGGGAGGGAGAAATGCGGGGGTCCGTCGCGTGCTTAGGGGGTCCGTCGGCGGGCGGGCGGGCGCACGGCGGCTATGCGCCCCAGCTCGACTGAGTGCCGCCGACGCGATCGGCGACTATCGAAGCCTGGTAGCCGGATGCCGCGTACGCCGCCATCGGGTCGCCGCCGAGGCCGCGCGACTCGCGCCACGCCGCCAGGTCTCCGCGAACGTCGGTGTAGAACGCATCCATCAGGATGCCATTGGCCCCGAGCACGTCGCCGGCGGCCTGAGCTGCCGAGAGCGCGGCGCTGTCGACGAGCAGCGCGCGCGCCGTCATCTCCTGCACATTGAGCACCGAGCGGATCTGTCCGGGGATCTTGTCTTCGACGTTGTGGCACTGGTCGAGCATGAATGCCACGCCCGAGTCGGTGCCATAGCCGCCACCGCGGATGACCTCGTAGAGGATGCGGAACAGCTGGAACGGGTCTGCGGCCCCGACGATCAGGTCGTCATCGGCGTAGAAGCGCGAGTTGAAGTCGAACGATCCGAGCTTGCCGAGCCGCAGTAGTTGCATGACGATGAACTCGATGTTGGTGCCGGGAGCGTGGTGGCCGGTGTCGAGGCAGACCAGGGCGCGTTCGCCGAGCGCCGAGACCTGGGCGTAGGAGGTGCCCCAGTCCGGAACATCCGTGTGATAAAAAGCCGGCTCGAAGAACTTGTACTCGAGAACCAGCCTTTGGGATGCTCCGATCCGCTCGTAGATCGTCGCGAGGGACTCGGCGAGGCGATCCTGACGGCCGCGCAGATCTTGCTGGCCAGGGTAGTTCGTTCCGTCGGCGAGCCAGATCTTGAGGTCGCGGGACCCGGTCGCATCCATGATGTCGATGCACTCGAGGTGGTGGTCGATCGCCTTCTGGCGGATGACGGGGTCGCTGTGGGTGAGTGACCCGAACTTGTAGTCGTCGTTCTGGAAGGTGTTCGAGTTCACGGTGCCGAGGGCGACTCCGTGGTCATTCGCGAAGGCGCCGAGCGCCGCATAGTCGTCGACTTTGTCCCATGGGATGTGCAGCGCGACGGTGGGGGAGAGGCCGGTGTATTTGTTGACCTGGGCGGCATCCGCGATCTTCTCCTGCGGCGTGCGGGGTGTGCCCGGCGTGCCGAAGACCTTGAACCGGGTGCCCGAGTTTCCGAACGCCCAGGAGGGGAGCTCGATGGCCTGCTGCTCGAGCAGGGGCTCGATATCGCTGAACTGTGTCATGAGAGTACGCTTTCGGTTGAATCGTTTCAATCAGGATATTGCAGATCGGGGGTGTGAAGGTCAAGGAAGGGCGGACGAACCCGAGGCAGCGGCGAGCTGGTCGTCGAGGTTGAACACCTCGTCGAGGTAGAGGAACGCCTGGTCGACCGGGACATCGAGATCCACGAAGTGCTCTGCCATTGCCCCTTGCCAGCTGGCATTCACGGATGTCGCTGCCATGCCGTCGAGGTTGGCCTGCAGATCGGCGGTCTCGAAGTATCCGATCACGAGGCCGTCGGGCCGAAGGAAGATCGAGTAGTTCTTCCAGCCCGTCGCCTTGAGGGCCACGAGCATGTCTGGCCAGACCGCGGCGTGTGCGACGCGGTAGGCCTCGATGTGGCCAGGCTTGACCTGAAGCTGAAAGCAGACGCGCCTCACGAGCTCCACCGACCGAGTGACGACATGTCGACGTGCCGGTGCTCGATTCCGAGAAGAGATGCCGCCGCATGGATGTCCGCGGCCCGATGCCCGACACAGAGCGCCCAGTGGTGCCCGATTCCGGTCTGCGACCACTCGTCGACCCAGAGGCCGGGATCCCCGCCGAAGTCGACCCGCGATGTCGTGTTGCCGATGGCGAGCAGGGGCCCGGGAACGACGGTGCCCTCGCTGGTGATGAAGGTGAAGCTGCCGTCGCGGTCCTGGCCGATGCCGAAGGTGGTGACCGGGCCCTGCTTCACATCGAACTCGACCGACACGCCGTAGCCGCGCTTGCCGTGGTAAACGCCGAGTCCGCGGAGCAGCGGATCGCGTTCGGAGACGGCGAGATGGGCCGGGCCGTCGTGACCCATCTCGACGACACCGTCGAAGAAGTTGAGCGCCTGGATCTCGGTGAACGACCCGCCTGCGCCGATGGTGTGCCCCGCGAGCATCGCGAGCGAGGTGCGCAGCTCGTATTCGCCGACGAAGGGGATGCCACGGGCCGTCAGAAGCGAGGCGCCGAGGATCATCCCGGCACCGAGCCGCTCGTGCTCTTCGCCCTGCAGGCCGCGGTGGTAGTACGCGGCAGAATCGAGCTCGAAGTCGTCGACGAGCCGGTCGAGTCCGACGGAGACCTTCGCGCCCCAGGCCAAGTCGTCTTCTTTGACGGATTCGTCGACGGTGAAGATCGATCGAGCCAGGGCGACGCGATCGGCGACCTGGGAATCCGTCACCTCGGCGACGCGCACCCGGAGGTCGTCGAATTCGAGCACCTCGACATGCGAGCCGAACTGGGTCGACACGAGAGTGAGATCGGTGGAGACGTCGAGCATCCCGGGATACAGATGCCCCATCAGGCCGTGGCGAGCGGTGCGCAACGTCGCGCGTACTCCGGCGGCGTGAACCCACTGGACGATACGGGTCCAAGCTGACTCCTGCTTCAGATGACCCGAGACCGAGCGGAACGGGATACCCGCCCGACGGAACACGTTGGCGACCTCCGGCACAGGGCACTGCCCGCAGTAGGCGAGCCACTTGCCCGTATCGAAGTTGGCGTGGTCCATCGCCTCGGTCGGCTGCAGGTCGATGACGAGCACCGGTGTCTTCGCGCGCTGCGCGATCGGCAGCACCATCGACGAGGTGAGGTAGGTGGTGAGGAAGATGACGATCAGATCGCAGTCGGCGACGCGCAGCTTCTCTGCCGCGGCGTTTGCCTCCTGCGCATCCGAGATGAATCCGACGTCGACGACCTCTGCGTCGAGGGCGTTGAAGCGCGACGTCACGTAGCGCGACGATTGCTGAAGCTGAGGGAGGAGGTCGGGAAACTGGGGCCAGTAGGCGGCGAGACCCCCGGCGACGAGACCGATCCTGGTCTGGCGACGACGCTTCGGCGGCAGGATGCTCGCTGCGGCGTGAAGGGTGTTCATCGAGATCTCCGGAAGAAGTTGAGGGATGTCCCCGGGCCGCCCTCGGTGAAGAGGGGGGCCCGGGAGCAGATTATTAGAAGTTGTACTTGTCGATGTTCGACGCGTCGAACTCGGTCGGCGGACCGACGATGACGGTGTTGTCAGCGCCGACCTTCAGGGTTCCGAGGTCGCCGGCCTTGAAGGTGTCGCCTTCCTTGCCCGTGATGGTTCCGGCGACGAGCGCCTTCGCGGCATAGACCGCTGCCGTTCCGATCTTCGCCGGGTCCCAGAGCGCGAAAGCCTTGACGGTGCCGTCCTTGACGTACTCACGCATCTGGTTCGGAAGTCCGAGTCCGACCAGCGCGACCTTGCCCTTGTACGACGAGGTCGAGAGGTAGCGGGCCGTCGCCGCGATGCCGACCGTCGTGGGCGAGATGATGCCCTTGAGGTTCGGATACGTGGAGAGCAGACCCTGCGCGACCTGGAACGACGTGGTGTCGTCGTCATTGCCGTAGACGGTGGCGACCAGGTTGATCTTCGAGTACTTCGGGTTCGACTTCAGTTCGGCCTTCATGTAGTCGATCCAGGCGTTCTGGTTCGTCGCGTTGGCGGTGGCGGAGAGGATCGCGATGTCACCCTGGAAGTTGATCTGCTCTGCGACCTGCTTCACCTCGATGAGTCCAACATCCTTCGACACGACCTGGTTGATGAACAGGCTGCGGCAGGCCTTCGCGGTGTCGGAGTCGAAGGTGATGATCTTCGCCCCGCCGGTCTTCGCCTGATTGAGGGCGGAGCAGACCGCGTTGGGGTCATTCGCGGCGATGGCGATCACATTGATCTTCTTCTGGGTCAACGTGTTGATGTAGCTGACCTGGGAAGATGCGCTCGCCGTATTCGGGCCGACGACCGAGTAGCTCACTCCGCTGAGGCCTGCGGCGGCCGTCTTGCCACCGCCGAGCTCGACGTCGGTGTACGGGTTGTTGAGCTGCTTCGGAACGAACGCGATGCTGAACTTGGATGAGCTCCCGCTCGTGGCTCCGCCCGTTCCGCTGCTCGCGCAACCGGCGAGCGCCATGACCGCGGCTGTCGCCACTGCGGAGATCGCCAGTACTCGACGCGTGGTCACGGATGTGCCCCCCGTCAGATGAAATAACTTCATTGTTTTCCCTTTCTTCGTGGAATCGTCGCCGGGTGCTCGGCGTCGACAGTGTTGGTCCGCAGGTCAGACGGAAGGGGCCTCCCGGGTGATGCTTCGATTGCGCCGTTTCTCGGCCGACCGACGGATGCGCGCCGAGACGCTCGGCGCGATCACCGAGAGCACAAGAAGTGTGCCGGTGACGATGGTCAGTACGGTGTCCGGGAGTCCGGCGAGTTGCAGCGAGTAATTGACGGTGCGGATGATGAGAACGCCGGCGACGACACCGACGATTCCGCCGGATCCACCGAAGATCGAGACGCCGCCGAGCAGCACGGCCGCGACGACACTGAGTTCGAGGCCGGAGACGCTGTCGCTCTGCGCGCTCGAGTAGCGCAGCACCCAGAAGATGCCGGCGAACGCCGAGATTCCGCCGCTCGCGACGTAGAGCCAGAACTTCGAACGGTTCACCCGGATACCGACGAAGCTCGCGGCCTCAGTGCTGAACCCGAGGGCGTAGAGTGCGCGCCCGAACGGCGTGAAGTGCAGGATAACGGCGAACACGATAACGACGATGGCAACGAAGATCATGAATGTCGGGATGCCGGTCGCCCCGATGGTGGATGTTGCGAAAGTGGTCAAATCGGTCGGGAAATCGGCGACCGCACTGTCGCCGATCACGACGAGTGCGAGGCCGCGGAACAGCGCGAGCGTGCCGATCGTCACCGCGAGCGACGGAAGGCCGAACGTGGTGATGAGCACGCCGTTGAAGGCGCCGCAGAGCACCCCGATGACGATGCAGGCGACGAACACCCACCAGATGTTCCAGTGCTGGTTGTGGAAAAGCACTCCCATGGTGGCGGCCGAGAGGCCGGCGGTGCTCGCGACGGAGAGGTCGATCTCACCGCTGATGATGATCAGCGCCATCGGCATCGCCATGAGGAGGATCGGGATGGCGTCGATGAGCAGGAAGCTCACGGTGGCAGTGCCGGCGAAGTACGGCACGAGGAGGCTGGCGAGGATCACGATCAGCAAGAGAACGTAGACCGAATTCGCGTTGCGGCCGAGCAGCAGGCGGCGAGCGGCGCTCTTCGCCTTGACGGGTGCGGCCGTCGCCGTGGTCCTCGGCATCGAACCGGACGTCGGCTTCGGGGTCATCGTCGGGGTCTCAGACATTGCGGGCCTCGCTCGCCCTCAACTTGCGGGCGGTTCTGATGGACAGGATCCGGTCGAGCAGGATCGCGGCGATGATCAACACACCGACGATGGCCTGCTGCCAGAATTTGCTCACATTGAGGGCGGCGAGCGCGCCGGTCATGGTGGTGAGCAGTACCGCGCCGATCGCGGCTCCCGTCACCGTGCCGCTTCCCCCGAAGATCGCAACGCCACCGACGACGACGGCCGCCACGATCTGCAGCTCGAAGCCGGTGCCGGTGTCGGCGCCGACCGAGTTGAATCGGGACGCGTAGAGCACGCCGGCGAGACCACTCAGCGCCCCGCTCGCGATGAACGCGCCGACGACGCGGGCGTTGACCCTGATGCCGAACAGGCGGGCGGCATCCGTGTCCGAGCCGATCGCGTAGAGATCGCGGCCCGCCCGCGTCGAGAACATGAAGACCGCGCCGATGATGACGACGATGAGCGCCGCGATCGCGAAGAGCGGGATTCCGAACAGGGTCTGAACCGACAGGTTGCCGAACGCAGCCGGTTCGTTGCCGATGAAGTACTGCGTGCTTCCGGCCCAGGCATTGCTGATGCCGCGGAAGATGTACAGCGTTCCGAGGGTGATCACGAGGGAAGGCACCCCCGCGATCGTGACGACGAGGCCGTTGACCGCCCCGAGAACCGCGCCGAAAGCCATCCCGATGAGGAAGACGAGCACGATCGGGATGCTCGGGAACGCATGGAACAGCGAGCCGGTACCGAAGGCGGCAAGGCCGAGAATCGAGCCGATCGACAGGTCGACGTTGTTGGTGATCACCACGAGCGCGAGGCCGACCGCCATGATCACGAAGATCGTCGAATTGAGCAGGAGGTCTTTGACGCCCTGTCCGGACAGGAAGCGCGGGTTGACCACCACCGTGACGATCACGAGCACGGCGAGGGCGGCGAAGACGGAGAACTCCCGCGAGACGAAGATGCGACCGAATGTGCGTCCGGCGTGCCCCTCGTGGATGACGGGGGCGAGCACCTGCTGGCTCATGCGACGGTCTCCGCCCGGGTGGTTTCGGATGGGGTCGGGCTGGCGCTCGCGGCGAGCATCACGGATTCCGCGGTCGCCTCGTCACGGTTGAGGCTGGCCGAGATGGCGCCCTCGTGCATGACGAGGATGGTGTCGGCCATCCCGAGCACCTCGGGCAGTTCGGACGAGATCATGAGCACCGCGATGCCCTGCACGGCGAGCTCCGAGATCAGGCGGTGCACTTCGGCCTTCGTGCCGACGTCGATCCCGCGGGTCGGCTCGTCGACGATGAGCAGCTTCGGACTCGTGGCGAGCCACTTTGCGATGACCACCTTCTGCTGGTTTCCGCCCGAGAGGGTCGCGACCGACAAGTCGTGGGATCCGGTCTTCACCTGCAGCCGTTTCGTCCACTCCAGCGCGGAGGCATGCTCACGCCGCGAGTCGATGATGCCGAACCTGGCCAGTTGCTTTCGCAGGGTCAGTGTGGCGTTGCGGGCGACCGAGAGATCCATCACGAGGCCCTGCTTGCGGCGATCTTCGGGCACGAATCCCATTCCGGCGTCGATCGCGGCCTGGGGTGAGTGACCCTTGAGCGCTTTCCCGCCGATCGTCACGGAGCCGCTGTCGTAGCGGTCGATGCCGAAGATCGCCCTGGCGACCTCCGTACGACCGGCGCCGACCAGTCCGGACAACGCGACGATCTCGCCGGCGTGCACGTCGAAGCTGATGTTGCTGAACACCCCGTTTCTCGTGAGGCCGCTCACCGAGAGCACCGCAGCGCCGATCTCGGCATCTTGCTTGGGGAAGAGTGTCGCGATGTCGCGGCCGACCATCTCCCGCACCAGCCCGTCGACGGTGATGTCGGGGGTGTCGTGCGTTGCGATGAATGCGCCGTCGCGCATGACGGTGATGCGGTCGCAGAGGTCGAAGACCTCATCGAAGCGATGCGAGATGAAGAGGATGCCCGTTCCGCGCTCACGGAGGCTGCGCGCGACGGCGAAGAGTCGATCGACCTCGACGCCGCTGAGGGCTGCGGTCGGTTCATCCATTACGAGCACGCTGGCGTCGAGCGAGATGGCCTTCGCGATCTCGATGATCTGCTGGTCGGCGATGGAGAGGCCGTCGGCGATGCGGTTGGGGTCGATCGGCACGCCGAGCCTCGCGAACAGTTCCCTCGCCTGCCGACGCATTTCCGCACGGTCGATGAATCCGAGGCGACCCCGCGGCTGGCGGCCGATGAAGATGTTCTCTGCGACGGTGAGGTCGGGGAACAGCGTCGGCTCCTGGTAGATGACGGAGATCCCGGCGGCCTTGCTGTCGGCGGGGCTGCGGAACGCGACGTCGGCTCCGGCGACCTGGAATACCCCGGTGTCGGGCTGGTGAACGCCGGCGAGGATCTTCACGAGCGTCGACTTGCCCGCGCCGTTCTCTCCGACGAGAGCGTGGATTTCACCCGAGCGGATCTCGATGCTGCCATCGGTGAGGGCGGCGACCGCGCCGAAGGACTTGGTGGCTCCGCTGAGCAGCAGCAGTGGCGTGACGGTGGGCGACGTCATGAACGGCGGATCCTCCTCATTGAGGTGATTGAATCGTTTTAAGAATGGGACCTGTTGCACTCTATGGCGACTCGGGGCGATGCGTCAAGTCAGAAAATGAATCGTTCCAGTAACGAGTTGTGGCGGGGCAAACTCTGGCATGATGCAGACAGGCGGGTGGGTGACCACCCCTGGGCGACGGGACAATGGATGTCGGTGAGCGTGAAAGATGTGGCGGCGCGCGCTGGCGTCTCGGTCGGCACGGTCTCGAACGTCATGAACTGGCCCGACAAGGTGACGTCGGCGACCGTCCAACGGGTGCAGCAGGCCATCGACGAACTCGGCTTCGTGCGCAATGACGCGGCGCGGCAGCTTCGGGCCGGGCGCAGTCACGCGATCGGCCTCGTCATCCTCGACATCGGGAATCCGTTCTTCACCGACCTCGCCCGCGGGGCAGAAGATCGTGCGTCGAAGGCGGGGCTGTCGATCATCCTCGGCAACAGCGACGAGCGGGCCGAGCGGGAATCGAGTTATCTCGACCTGTTCGAGGAGCAGCGGATGCACGGGGTGCTGATCTCCCCGTTCGGCGATGTCACCGCACGCCTCCGCCGCCTCCGGGAGCGTGGGATCCCCGCCGTGCTGGTCGACCGCACAAGTGTCGACGCGTCATTCAGTTCCGTCTCCGTGGACGACGTCGCCGGGGGCCTCCTCGCCGTCGACCACCTCATCGGGTTGGGGCGGCGGCGCATTGCCTTCGTCGGTGGGCCGCGCGAGATCAGGCAGGTTACCGATCGGCTCGAGGGCGCGCGCTCGGCGGTCTTGGCGCATCCGGAGGTCACGCTCGAAGTAATCGAGACCCGGGCGCTCAGCGTGATCGAGGGTCGGGCGGCCGGCAACGCGCTGCTCTTGCGACCTCCCGACGACCGGCCCGACGCGGTCTTCGCCGCGAACGACCTCATCGCCATGGGGGTGTTGCAGGCCCTCAACATGGGGGGGGCGCTTCACGTCCCCCGGGACATCGCGCTGATCGGCTACGACGACATCGACTTCGCGAGTGCCGCGGTCGTGCCGCTGTCCTCCATCCGCCAGCCGAGTGCGATGATCGGCGCGACCGCGGTGGAGATCCTGCTCGAAGAGGCGGCGGATGCCTCACTCCAGCCCCGTCGCATCGTCTTTCAGCCGGAACTCGTGGTGCGGGAGAGCACGGGGAGGTAGCACGCCGTGCGGGTGCGCGTCCTGGTCCGATCGCCTCTTAGTCGCATCTTCTCCCGTCGCTCACGGATTCCAGCCATCTATCGCATGACGGACCTATGACCGAGACGCTCATCGCCCCCGTCTCCGCTCGCGCCCGCCGCTTTGCAGTCTCTGTTATTCCGGCGCGGTCAACTCCCAGCTCGGTGCACCAGACGGGTACTCGGCGCTCAGCACTCTGCTCGGCTGACCCGTCGGCCGCGCTCCCCGCCCCCGCCCACCCGTCCCGTCCCGCCCGCCCCGCCCACTCGCACGTCCCGTCCCGTCCCGTCCCGCTCGCGCTTCTGCCCGGCTCCCGCTCGCGCTCCCGCTTCCGCCCCGGTGGTGCATAACTCATGCAGTTTGCTGCCGCCCCGAGCCCCCACCCCGTGTTTCCGGAGGTCCACCCGTGGTCTTCGGCCAAACTGCAGGAGTTGTGAATCGCGCGAGCCGGGGGCTGCGAACACCAGACCCAGCCGACCCCGCTTCGGCACCGCCCCCTCGATCGACGTCCCGGCCGTCCCTGGTGCATAACTCCTGCGCTTTGCTGCCGCGCCAACCCCCCACCCCGTGTTTCCGGGAGTGCGGCGGCAGTCATCGCCCGAACTGCATGAGTTGTGAACCGGGCGAGCCGGGGACGGGGCCGTCCGAGCTACCCGGCCTCGCCCAGCAGCTGCGGCCCGGCGGGTGGGCGCCGCGTCGCGGAACCCCGCACCGCCCCGGCGCTCGCCGCGACGACGATCGCGATGGCGACCCCGTCGAGCAGCGAGATCCGTTGGTGCAGGATGATGAATCCGGCGAGTGTCGCGAGCGCGGGCGAGATGCTCATCAGGATCGAGAACGTCGCGGCGGGAATGCGGCGAAGGGAGAACAGCTCGAAGCCGTAGGGGATGGCTGAAGAGAGAAGAGCGACGGCGGCTCCGATGCCGAGGATGTCGAGGTGCAGGATATTCGGCCCGGCCGTCAGCAGCCCGAACGGCAGCGTGACCAGCGCCCCGATGCTCATCGCGATGGCGAGCCCGTCGAGCCCGTCGAAGCGTCCACCGGTGCGCTTCGACAGCAGGATGTACCCCGCCCAGAGCGCGGCGGCACCGAACGCGTAGGCGACGCCGACGGGGTCGAACCCGCCGAATCCGCCCCGGCTCAGCAGCGCCACCCCGAGGAACGCGAGCACCGCCCAGATCCAGGCGGATGCGCGACGACTGGTCACCACCGACAGCACGAGCGGTCCGAGCACCTCGATGGTGACGGTCGCACCGAGGTGGAGTCGGGACAGCGCCAGATAGAACAGTAGGTTCATGCCGGCGAGGGCCAGTCCGAAGCCGACCAGGGTCATCCAGTCCGACCGGCTGTGGCCGCGGAGCCTCGGTCGACAGGCGATGACCAGCACGAGCGCGGAGAAGAAGAGCCGCAGTGTGACCGTGCCGACGGCGCCGACCGCCGGAAACAGCAGTACGGCGCAGGATGCCCCGATCTCCTGGCAGGCGAGGCCCACGACGATGAGACCGGCGGCCGCGAGCGCGCCATGGCGTGGCTCGGCTGGCATGGCGGCGGACATCCTTCGACAGTAGGGCCTCGCGACGAGCGCACTTTTCGAACCGATGGATCCCTGGCGAGGAGCTCCCAAAACCCCGGTGTCGCGCCGGAAACAACTCGGCAACATCCCGACAGTAGGCTCACATCCATGGAAGGCCTGTTCGACGGATATGGCGCCCAGGCCGCGAAGGGTCGGAAGACCGGAACGTCGCCGTGGGACGAAATGTTCTCCCTGCCGTCGACCGTTCGCGGGCCATACAAGGAGATCCACGCGGCCCTCGCGCAGATGACGCAGGAAGAGTTGCGTGGTCGCACAGATGCCCTCGCTAGCTCCTATCTCGCTCAGGGCGTGACCTTTGATTTCGCCGGCGAGGAACGTCCCTTCCCTCTCGATGCCGTTCCTCGCGTCATCGACCTGAAGGAATGGCAGGATGTCGAGTCCGGCATCAAGCAGCGCGTTCGAGCGCTCGAAGCCTTTCTCGCCGACATCTACGGCAAGCAGGATGCGGTCAAGGACGGCGTCATTCCCGCGGCGCTGATCAGCTCTTCGAGCCATTTCCACCGTGAGGCGGCCGGGATCGTGCCGGCGAATGGTGTGCGAATCCAGGTCTCCGGAATCGACCTGATCCGCGACGAGGTCGGCGCCTGGCGCGTGCTCGAAGACAATGTTCGCGTTCCGAGCGGCGTCAGCTATGTGATCTCGAATCGCCGCGTCATGGCGCAAACCCTCCCGGAACTCTTCGTGAGCATGAGGGTTCGACCGGTCGGCGACTATCCGCACAAGCTGCTGCAGGCTCTCCGTGCCAGCGCGCCGGAGGGGGTGGATGACCCGACCATCGTCGTGCTTACCCCCGGCGTCTACAACTCGGCCTACTTCGAGCACACGCTGCTCGCGCGACTGATGGGCGTCGAACTCGTCGAAGGCCGTGATCTCTTCTGTTCCGGCGGACGGGTGTGGATGCGCACGACGGCCGGTCCGACCCGGGTCGACGTGATCTATCGCCGGGTCGACGACGAATTCCTCGACCCGTTGCAGTTCCGCGCCGACTCGATGCTCGGCAGCCCAGGGCTGCTTCTCGCAGCCCGACTCGGCAATGTGACCATCGCCAACGCGATCGGCAATGGGGTCGCCGACGACAAGCTCGTCTACACCTACATGCCCGATCTCATCGAGTACTACCTCGGCGAGAAGGCGATCCTCCCGAACGTCGATACCTGGCGGCTCGAAGATCCGCAGTCACTCGAGGAGGTGCTCGACCGCCTCGACGAACTGGTCGTCAAACCGGTGGATGGCTCCGGCGGCAAGGGCCTCGTTGTTGGTCCGGCGGCGAGCAAGGAGCAGCTCGAAAAGCTCCGCAAGACGCTGCTCGCCGACCCGCGCGGCTGGATCGCTCAGCCGGTCGTGCAGCTTTCGACGATCCCGACCCTCGTCGAAGACGGTATGCGTCCGCGTCATGCCGACCTCCGACCGTTCGCCGTCAACGACGGGAGGGATGTCTGGGTGCTGCCTGGCGGTCTCACCCGCGTCGCGCTCCCGGAAGGCGAACTCGTCGTCAACTCCAGCCAGGGCGGCGGATCGAAAGACACCTGGGTGGTCGGCGAGGACCCGCTCATCGTGTCCCGTCACTCGATCCAGGGGCTCGTCGCTGACCAGGCGACATCCACCAGGTCCATCCCGATCATCGGGCATGACGTGCACAGCATCGACCAGGCGCCCCGCGACCGCACCCTCGGCCAGGGCCAGCAAGAGCAGCAGCAGCAGGCCGGTCATCCCTCTGCCATAGCTCCAGCTATGCCGCGAGGGACGGAGTTACGCGGGGGTCCGCCGGGTCATAGCTCCAGCTATGGCGAGGTTTCAGAGGTCGCAGAGGGCGAGCCATGCTGAGCCGCATCGCCGAGAGCCTCTTCTGGATCGGCCGCTACATCGAGCGCTCCGATGGCACGGCGCGCATCCTCGACGTGCACCTCCAGCTCTTGCTCGAGGATCCGTGGATCGAGGAAGACCTCGCCTGCCGTTCACTGCTCAGCATGATGGGCAGCACCATTCCCGAGGATCGGGTGCTGACCCGCCAGAGCGTCCTCGACATCCTCGCCATCGACCGCTCGGAGCCGGCATCTATCGCCTATTCGCTCGGCGCCGCGCGCGAGAATGCCCGGCGGGCGCGAGAGATCGTGTCGAGCGAGCTGTGGGAGTGCCTCAATACGACGCGTGCGCGGATGCCACGGAAGATCTCCAGCGAGAAGGTGCACGAATTCTTCGCCTGGGTTCGCGAGCGGTCGGCGCTTGCCGTCGGGATCATCGAGTCCGCGACATCCCGGGACGAGGCATGGCAGTTCTTTACCCTCGGGCGCTCCATCGAACGCGCCGACATGACGGCGCGCCTGCTCGCAACTCGGTCCCTCACCGAGGCGAGCGGTCCGTCGTGGACGACCATCCTCCGTTCCTGCGGCGCCTATGAGGCGTACCTCCGCACCTATCGCGGAGTGCCGAGCGCACGCAATGCCGCCGAGTTTTTGCTACTCGACCGGCTCTTCCCGCGCAGCATCCTGTTCTCGGTGCGTCGCGCGGAGATGTGCATGCGTGACATCGAACCGCGAACCGATCGCGTCGGTGTCTCCGATCAGGCGCAGCGGTTGCTCGGACAGATCCGCAGCGAGCTGGAATACCGGCCGATCGCGGAGATCCTCGAGGACCTCCCGCTGCACATGGACAACGTGCAGGCGGCGACGAGCGCAGCATCCGAGGCGATCAGGCAGCGCTACTTCCCGACCAACGCGGCCCCGAGCTGGGTCGGAGAGAACACGTGAATCGACTTCGAATCAGGCATCTGACCGGCTTCAACTACGGCGGGGAGGTCACGGCGAGCTACAACGAAGCTCGGATGCTGCCGGCCACTGGCGAGGGCCAGCTGGTGTTGTATTCCAATTTAGAGATACTTCCGATGTCGGCACATCACACCTACGTCGACTACTGGGGAAGCCGTGTCTCGTCGTTCGAGATCTTGACGCCACACCGGGAATTGTCGCTGACGGCGACGAGCCTCATCGAGGTTCGTCCGCGCGATCACAGCGACCACATCGTGACCTGGCCCGACCTGGCATCCTCCGCGGAGCGCAGGACTGAATACGTCGAACAGCGCAAGCAGACGAAGCTGACCTCGCCGCCGAAGGAGGTCGCTGCAATCGCGAAGACGATCGCGGATGCGTCATCCAATCCCTGCAAGGCGGCTCTTGAGATCTGCCAGAAGATCGGTGAGAGCGTCGAGTACATGCAGGGTGTCACGGGGGTGCACACCACGGCGACCGAGGCCTGGGACCACCGCAAAGGGGTCTGCCAGGATATCGCCCACCTCGCGATCGGCGCCCTGCGCGCGGTGGGCATCCCGGCGCGCTATGTGTCCGGTTACCTCCATCCGAAGCCCAACGCCGACATCGGCGAGACGGTTGCGGGCGAGTCCCACGCCTGGGTCGAATGGTTCTGCGGCGACGAATGGCGCGGATTCGATCCGACCAACCAGATCGACATCGGTGACCGCCACGTCACCGTCGGGCGGGGGCGCGACTACAACGACGTTCCGCCGCTCCGGGGCGTCTACGCCGGGCCGTTCAAGTCGCAACTCTTCGTCAAGGTCGAGATCACCCGCGAGAGCTGACCCGCCTCGGGCCGCTGCAATTGTTCTAGTTCGGGTCAATTGTTCGTGCGCGCCGAGGAACATTCGTCTCGAAGTAGAACAATCGCCGGGGTGGACAGGGGGTGGAGTCAGCCCTTCTGCGACGAGACCTCCGCGGTCACGATCACTTCGGCGATCTGCTGGCGGGTCGCAGCATCCACCGACCAGGTGAGGCGGCGACGGCTGGTCGCGACGCCACTCTTGCCGACGCCACCTTTGTCCGCACCGGCTTTGCCCGCAGCGCTGTTCCCCGCAGCGCCACTCCCATCGGCCGGACTGCTGTCGCCGCCGGGACTGAATCGCACCCGCAGGTTGCGGAAGCGCACCAGGTAGTAGACGCCGACGAGGGCCGCAGCGATGCCTGCGGCGGCCGCGACTCCGAGCGCCCAGCGCGGCCCGAATTCGTTGGCGACCCAGCCGACGAACGGTGCGCCGATCGGGGTGCCGCCCATGAAGATCGCCATGTAGATCGCCATCACCCGACCTCGCACCGCCGGCGGTGTCGACAATTGCACAGTGCCGTTCGCGGTGGTCATCAGGGTCTGTGACGCGAGCCCGATTAAGGCGAGGGCGATGCCGAAGAGCCAGAACGACGGCATGAGGGCGGCCGCGACGCATCCGAATCCGAAGATGGCGGTCGAGATGAAGAGGAAGCTCAGCCGCGGCTTCTCCCGTTGCGCGGAGAGCAGCGCCCCGATCACGGAGCCGACGGCCATGACCGAGGAGAGCACCCCGAATTCTGCGGCTCCCTGGTGGAAGACCACCGTCGACATCGTGGAGATGAAGATCGGGAAGTTGAGGCCGAAGGTGCCGATCAGGAAGACCATCACGAGGATGACCATGATGTCGGGACGGGACCTCACATAGCGGAACCCCTCCGCGAGATTGCCTTTCTTGCGGGCCGCGCGCGGTGCCGGCTGGAGTTCGTCGACGTGCAGGAAGTTCAGCGAGATCAGCACGGCGGCGAACGAGACGGCATTGATGAGGAAGACCCAGCCGGCCCCGACGGCCGCGGTCATGAGCCCGGCGACGGCCGGGCCGACCATGCGCGCGAGGCTGAAGGATGCCGAATTCAGTGCGACCGCGTTCGACAGGTTCGGTCCGCCCACCAGTTGCGACACGAAGGTCTGCCGCGCCGGTGCGTCGAAGGCCGCGGCGACGCCCAGCAGGAAGGCGAACACGTACACATGCCAGAGCTGCACGACCCCGGTGACGGTGAGGATGCCGAGCGCCAGTCCGAGAACCCCCATCGTCGCCTGCGTGGCCATCAGCAGATGACGCTGATTGATCCGGTCGGCGACGAGTCCGCTGACCGGGAGCAGCAGAAGCTGTGGTCCGAACTGCAGCGCCATGACGATTCCGACGGCCGCGGCATCGTGGTGGGTGAGCTGGGTCAGGACGACCCAATCCTGGGCGGTGCGCTGCATCCACGTCCCGACGTTTGAGACGAGGGCGCCACCTGCCCAGACGCGGTAGTTGTAGCCGCTCAGCGACCGGAACATGGCGCTCACTGTTCGGCCAGGTGACTGAGGATCGGGCCGGCCAGCTCGAGCACGAGGCGGTCCTCGTCCGACAACTCGGCGAGGCGTTTCGTGAACCAGGCATCGCGGCGACGGCGGGTCTCCCCGATGAAGGAATGGCCGGCAGGCGAGAGGTCGAGCGTGACTTTGCGCGCGTCGTCGCTGGCAGTGACCCTCGTGACGAGCCCGGCTGTAACGAGCGCATTGACAGTGCGATTCATGCTCGGCGGGGTGACGCGCTCGTGTTCGCTGAGCGATCCGAGGGTCTGCGGCCCGAGATTGGCGAGCGCGAACAGCACGGATCGCTGGCCCTCCGTCACATCCTCGTCCCCCTGCATGGAGCGGATGCGACGGGCCAGTCTCTGGATGGAGAGTCTCAGTTCCTGCTCGTCACGCGTCATAATTACTTAGCCTAGCTCATTAGCGTTGCTAAGTATCCCGTGCGCACTCCCTCCGCCCCACTGAAAACGCAGGAGATATTGGCCCCACGCGACAAAACATGCGTCTTTTGCTGTAAGAAGCGAGAATCTCCTGCGTTTTCGGACGGGACGAGCGGGGGAGTCAACGCGTGCATAACCGCAGCGCGCAAATAAGCTGGAGGCGACACGAGGAGACGACAATGCGGTTCACGGCAGCACGGCAGGATCGCACGTTCGTCGATGCGGACGGGGTCAACATCCACTTCTATCAGTGGAAAGCGGGCTCCCCGATCGGCGTCGTGCAGTTGGCCCACGGCCTCGGCGAATACGCCACCCGCTACGAGGACCTCGCGCAGGATCTCGTAGCCGCCGGCTTCTCGGTCTACGCCGACGACCACCGTGGACACGGCGAGACCGGTCTTGAGCAGGCCGGTGGGGACGCCACGAAGCTCGGACAACTCGGGGAGGGCGGCATCCGCTCGACGGTGCGGTCCGTGAGGGAGTTCACGAAGATCATTCGCTCGGAGAATCCGTCCGTGCCGCTCGCCTTCCTCGGGCACAGCTGGGGTTCGCTGATCGCTCAAATCATCGCGAACAAGCACCCCGAGGACTACGACGCGCTCGTGCTCACCGGAACGGCCTACCGAACGCTCGCCCACATGAACGGAGGCGACCTCGCCAAGAAGCACGCTCATCTCGGCACCACCGGGTACGAGTGGCTGAGCCGTGACGCCGCCGTCGGGCAGGCTTTTCTCGACGATCCGCTTACCTTCAAGGCGAACGGGATGAAGCTCTTCGGTCTCGCCGACAGCATTCGCCTGCTCGGTCGTCCGGCGAAGAAACTGAAGCACGACCTCCCCGTGCTGATCCAGATCGGCAGCGATGACAGTTTCGGCGGCACGAAGAGCGCCGAACTTCTCGCCGACAGTTACCTCAAGCGGGGCGGCCTGAGCGACGTCGAGCTGATCGTCTACACGGATGCCCGGCACGAGGTCTTCAACGAAATGAACCGCGACGAGGTGGTCGCCGACACCATCGGCTGGCTGGTATCGCGGCTGCACCCGGCCGCCTGAACCCGGCCGCCCGAAACCCGGACGCCTGCACCCGGCCGCCCGAAACCCGGCCGCCTGCACCCGGCCGCCCGAAACCCGGACGCCTGCACCCGGCCGCCCGAACCCGGCCGCCTGCACCCGGCCGCCCGAACCCGGCCGCCCGAACCCGGCCGCCCGAACCCGGCCGCCCGAAACGTAGCCGCAACTAGGCTTGTCGTCGGCGACGAAACGGAAGGCGCACCCCATGCACGGAGAATTCAAGGTGCCGGGCGGCAAGCTCGTCGTCGTCGATCTCGAGGTCGAGAACGGCGTGATCGCAAACTTCAAGCTCGCCGGGGATTTCTTCCTCGAACCGGATTCCGCACTCGCCGACATCGAGGCCGCCGTGAACGGACTTCCCGCGGCGAGTGAGGCGAAGGCCATCGCAGCGGCCGTGCAGTCGTCGCTGCCGTCCAACGTGATCCTGCTCGGGTTCTCCGCCGATTCGGTGGCGACGACGGTGCGGCGCGCCCTCTCGAAAGCCGCGAGCTGGACGGACTACGACTGGCAGCTCATCCACGGCGCCGCCTATCCGCCGGTGCTGCAGATGGCTCTCGATCAGGTGCTCTCGGAGGAGGTCGGCGCGGGTCGTCGCAAGCCGACCCTGCGCATCTGGGAGTGGAACCAGCCGGGTGTCGTGCTCGGCAGCTTCCAGTCGGTGAAGAACGAGGTCGATATGGAGAACGCCGAGAAGTACGACTTCCAGGTCGTGCGACGGGTGAGCGGCGGCGGCGCGATGTTCATGGAGGCCGGCTCCGTCATCACCTACTCGATCTACGCGCCGCTCGACCTCGTGCAGGGGATGTCGTTCGCCGACTCGTACGCCTTTCTCGACGAGTGGGTGATCATCGCGCTCAAATCGCTCGGGATCGACGCCTCCTACGTTCCCCTCAATGACATTACGAGCCCGACCGGAAAAATCGGCGGGGCGGCCCAGAAGCGCCTCGGTACCGGCGCCGTGCTTCACCACGTCACCATGAGCTATGACATGGACGGGGACCGGATGGTGGAAGTCCTCCGCATCGGTCGCGAGAAGATGAGCGACAAGGGTACGAAGAGCGCGAACAAGAGAGTCGACCCGCTGAAGAGCCAGACCGGTCTCAGTCGAGCCGAGATCATCCAGCGAATGGAGGCTACTTTCACGGGGCTCTACGGCTCGACGCCGAGCGAAGTGACGCCGGAAGAGCTCGCCAACGCCGAGAAATTGGTGCACGAGAAGTTCGGAACCGACGAATGGCTGTACCGCGTCCCGTAACCTTGACCAATGAACTGGTGGGTGTTCGGCGGGGTCGTTGTCGGCATCGCCGTGCTCGGATACCTCGGCCAGCGCTTCCGCTTATTCGATTTGGTCGGAAAGAGCAAGGCCCAATCGTCGGGTAACGGTGCCGGACTCATCGGCATCGGCGACGAGATCTTCGCGCCGGCGCGGCACGAGGCCGCGATGGAACTCGACCGTCAGACGATCCTTCCGGCGCCCGCTCCGATCGCCGGTGACCCACTGGAGGATGTCGCCGGCGACCCGGTGCGCCCGGCAGCCAACCGCGAGCCCGGCTTCTATGGCGGACGCGTGCAGATCGACCTCGACGGCCCTCGCCGGCCGCACGACGGAGCCTGAGCGGGCCTGCAGCTTCTCGTGTGACGACTGTCCGTGCCCCCACAACCGCGTCACTGTCGCGGGCGCGAACCGTCGAACGCGCAGGCGGCATGCATCATTCAGGATGTCGTGGGGCCAGAGTTACGCACGGGGCGGATGTGGTCACGGAAGAAGACATCCGCCACTCCCGTCCCATCGCCTCCTGAATGATGAAAAGGAAGGTGCAACCGGGGAGGGTGCAACCGGGGAACCTCCGACCGAGGGCGGGAGGAACAGCCGGACGGGCTCGCGACCCATGGACCAGCGGGACCAGCGTTAGCGGGCCTGCAACTCCAGGTACTCCGGATGACGCTCGAGCCAGTCGGCGACGAACGGGCACTCAGCGACGATCGTGTGGTCGGTGTCGGTGCGGATCTCCTCCAGCACCTCCTGCACCATCCGGTCACCGAGGCCGTGGCCGCGCAACTGCGGGTCGATCTCGGAGTGGGTGAGCACGATCGAACCGCCGCGCCTCGTGTAGTCGATGAGCCCGACCTCCTCGCCATCCTTCTCGAAGATGTACCGATTCTGGCCGGGGAGATGCTGCACGACGGTGGACATCGTTCGAGACTACGGATGCCGTCCGCCGTGCGCAAAGTCATTGCCAGCGTGTCGCCAGCTATAG
>JAYVNU010000122.1:0-5447 GCA_043758345.1 Lacisediminihabitans sp. | reverse complement strand
CCGTTCCTCGTCTTCGAGGCTCGAGATCACGAACCGGTAGTGGTCGCTCGAGACCAGCAGGTCGCTGTGCCGTCCGACGGCGGTGATGCGTCCGTCTTCGAGCAGGGCGACGCGATCGGCGAGCATGACCGTCGAGGGGCGGTGCGCGACGATCAACGCGGTGGTGGATGCGAGTACCCGCCGTAGCGCGGCCTCGACGAGTGCCTCGGTGTCGACATCCAGCGCCGAAAGCGGGTCGTCGAGCACGAGCACGTCGGGTTTCGCCGCAACCGCTCGCGCGAGAGCGATCCTCTGCCGCTGCCCGCCGGAGAGCGAGAGGCCCTCCTCGCCGACCTTCGTGTCGAGGCCGAACGGCAGGTCGAAGACGAAGTCGGCCTGCGCGATGTCGAGAGCTTCGCGCAGTTCGAGATCGGTGCCATCGGGACGTCCGAGCATGACGTTGTCGCGGATGCTCGCCGAGAAGAGTGTCGCGTCTTCGAAAGCCATGGCGACATGAGCCCGCAGATCGATGAGCGCCAGGTCGCGGATGTCGACGCCGTCGAGCAGGATCGCCCCACCCGTGACGTCGTAGAGCCGTGTGGTCAGCGCGGTCAGTGTGGACTTTCCCGAGCCGGTGAGTCCGACGATGGCCATCGTCTCCCCGGGTTCGAGGGCGAGAGTGAACCCGTCGATGAGGTCGGGATACTGTTCGGGCGAGTCCTGGTAGCGAAAGTGCACATCCGTGAAGACGAGCCGACCCTCCGGGTTTTCTATCGTCTTCGGATGCTCGGGCGACCTGATCGTGTTCTTCTCATCCATCACCTCGAAGTACCGGTCGGCCGCCGTTCGCGTGTCGAACGTCATCGAGAGCAGGAATCCGATCGACTCGACCGGGAAGCGCAGCACCGTCGCCGTCGCGAAGAACGCGACGAGCGCTCCGACCGTGATCTGGGCGGAGGCCGCCAGCCAGACTCCGCCGAGAAGACAGAGCGCGAACGTAACATCCGGAACCAGCAACAGCCAGAGCCAGATGCCGGCGATGGCCTGCGCCTTCTGGATCTCGGTGCCCCTCAACTCTTCCGCCTGCTTCGCGAAGTTCTTGAGCGCGTATTGGCCACGACCGAAAGCTTTGAGCACGCGGATCCCGTGAACCGACTCCTCGACGGCGGTCGCGAGATCGCCAGCCTGATCCTGACTCCTGCGGGCCACGACCGAGTACTTCTGCTCGAACAGATAACCGTAGATCCAAAGCGGGATCGAGCAGACGATGAACACGCCGCCGAGGATCGAGCTGATCGACAGCAGGAAGACGAAGCCGACGATGATTGTCAGCACGTTCACGACGAACAGCACGAGTCCGAACGAGATCCAGCGCCGGATGAGGTTCAGGTCGCTGAGCACACGCGACAGCAGCTGGCCGCTCGGCCAGCGATCGTGGAAGCCGACCGGCAGATCCTGAAGCTGCCGGTAAAGCGAGTTGCGGAGGTCTGCCTCGACAGCCGTGCCGGGTTGCAGAACGAAGAACCGACGGAACCAGATCATGACGGCCTCGAGAACGCCGAGTCCGAGAACCGCGCCGACAGGCCACCAGATCTGACTCGCGTCGCCGTTCTTCAGCGGACCGTCGACGAGGGAGCGCAGCACCTGCGGGATGAGCAGCGCGACGATCGCCGCAATCAGTGCGGAGACCATCCCGAGGTAGATGCGCGGCATGGCCGGTTTTGCATAGGGGAGAATCCGCCGCAGCGAGGCGATTGTGCCCGGGCGTTTCGTTGTCGGAGGAGGGGTGGCGTGGACTTGTGATTCTGCAGACACGTGGTTATTCCTTGGTCGTTGCGGTCGCGACGGCGGCAACCGGACGGAGAAGCATCAGCGGGGTTCGAGACGGGGAGCGCGACGGGGCGATGCCCCTGTTGGACTACCGGTTTCGGGCGGGGGACACGGTGCGGAGGACAGCGACACGGTTCACGCCTGCAGTTGCGGGAAAGGTGTTGGTCATGGCGTCCTCCAGAGCTCGTGGCCTCATGCAGTCGATACCGGCTGCTGCTAGTCGCAACGGGCGAACCTGATGGGATCGCCTACCGGACAGCCCTACAGAATACGACCGGATACGTCAGTTGCGCAAGCTTTTTCCGGTGATCGAGCCTGTCGAGATCTCGCTTTCACCGCACCCGAACCGAGAGGCAGGTGACGCATCCCTCGAGTTTCTCGAACTCACTGATGTCGACGGTCACCACGCGATAGCCGAGGTCCTCGACGAGGGCGATGCTCAGCGGAGCGGAGGCGGCCATGAGCAGCGTGTCGGGGGCGAGCACGACGACGTGGGCGCCGCCCTCCTCCGGCATCGCGAGGAAACGCCCGAAGATCGCCGGGTCGCCTACGACGGGCAGGTATCCGATAACGGTGCCGTCGGGCAACGCCGTCACCGCGCTCTTCAGGTGCAGCGCCTTCGTCATCGGCACTGCCGTCACCGTAAAGCCGAGCGGGCCGACGATGGCCCGGAGCTGGCGGATGCCGTCCGCGTTGGTGCGACCGCCTCGCCCGACGAAGACAGTGGCGCCCACCTTCAGGATGTCGCCGCCGTCGAGCGTGCCCGGGAGCGAGATCCGTTCGATCCGCAGTCCGAGTTGCCGGACGGTCGCCTCGACTGCGACCGTCTCCGGGCGACGGGATTCGGCGCCGGGGCTTGTGATCACGGCCGTGCCGCCGAACAGCACCACGGCATCCTCGATGAAGACGGAGTCGGCGAGTCCGTCGCTGACCGGCACCTCGACGATCTGCCAGTCGTTGGCGGTGAGCGCCGCGACGTAATCGTCCCATTGGGTTTCGGCGACGCTCACCTCGATCGGTGCGCGATCGAGGTGCGTCAGTTCGCCATCGGCGAGGTTCGCGGCCGGGGCGCGAACGATCGCGATCCGTCGCTGCGTGACGGGCGTCGAGCCGAGGATGCGGCGCCAGCACGCGACCCCGGCGGTCGCGGCGGCGATGACGACGAGAACGATGAACGTGAGGTTCGTGCCGAGCAGCGACGCGAAGATCTGGGTGAAGACGGACGGTGTCACCGGCGTGCCCCCGACGAGCGCACGCAGCACCGTGCCGACCAGCGCCCCGATCACCCCGGCGAGGATACCGGCGACGAGCGAGAGGGATCGGCGCGAGTACCCGCCAACGAGGCCGAAGACCGCCATCAGGAAGAAGACGATGACCGTCGATCCGAGGAACACCTGAATGAGCTGCACGATCGTGTCGCCACTCGCCCCGTTTGCGCCGACGACAGCCGCCGAGAAGAACAGCAACGACGTGCCGAGCAACCCGATCAGCGCGACCGCGACGGATGCGGCGACCGAAGCGGCGAAGCGGCGCAGGAACGGGACGGATACGTGGGTGACAGCCATGGGTCACGACCCTATTGGACGCACCCTATGGATCCGCTGGCGACCCGAACCTGCCGCCGGGCGACGACCTAGTGGTAGAAGTGACGCTCGCCGGTGAAGTACATCGTGACCCCGGCGGCCTTCGCGGCCTCGACGACGTCGGGGTCGCGGATCGACCCGCCGGGCTGCACGATGGCCGAGACGCCCGCTTTCAGCAGGATCTCCGCGCCATCCGCGAACGGGAAGAAGGCGTCGGATGCCGCGACCGACCCGGCCGAACGCTCCCCCGCTCTCGACACGGCGAGCCGGCACGAGTCGACCCGGTTCACCTGGCCCATGCCGACGCCGACGGATGCCCCGTCGTGCGCGAGCAGGATCGCATTCGACTTGACCGCGCGAACGGCGCGCCAGGCGAACTCGAGGTCGGCGCGAGTGGCGGCATCCGCTTCGTCCCCGGCGACGAGGGTCCAGGCATCCGACGAGAAGTCGTCGAAGACGTCCGGCTGTTGAGTGAGCAACCCGCCGCTGATGTGCTTGAACTCGAGCTTCTCCCGCTCGTAGAAATTCGGCAGCTTCAGCAGGCGCAGGTTTTTCTTGGTCTGCAGCAGTGCGAGGGCTTCGGGTTCGAAGTCCGGGGCGATGACGACTTCCGTGAAGATGTCTTTCACGGTCTCGGCCATCGCGAGCGTGACCGGGCGGTTTGCCGCGATCACGCCGCCGAACGCCGAGACCGGATCGCAGTCGTTCGCACGCTGGTGAGCCGCTGCAATGGTGTCGGCGATCGCTATGCCGCAGGGCTGGGCATGCTTGATGATCGCGACGGCCGGCTCGCTGAAGTCGTAGGCGGTGCGGAGGGCGGCATCCGCGTCCACGTAGTTGTTGTACGACATCTCTTTGCCGCCGAGCTGTGTCGCCTGCGCGATGCCGTGTCCACCAGCGGTCGCGAAGAGTGATGCCTCCTGGTGCGAGTTCTCGCCGTACCGAAGAACGTTCTTGCGCGTCGCCCTCAGGCTGAAGTGTTCGGCCGGATCGAACGGGTGCTCCGCCCGGATGCCGATATTCGTCCGGAAGAACTCCGCGACAGCGGTGTCATACGACGCGGTGTGCGCGAACGCCTCGCCCGCAAGACGCTGCCGTTGTGCGAGGGTCGTGCCTCCGAGCGTGATGGCTTTGATGACCTGGGGGTAGCTCTGCGGCGATACGACGACGGCGACATTCGGATGGTTCTTGGCCGCAGCCCGCACCATCGCTGGCCCCCCGATGTCGATCTGTTCGATCGCCGCGTCGCCGGTGACTCCGGCGGCGATGGTCTCGACGAACGGGTACAGGTTCACCACCACGAGCTCGAACGGACGGATGCCGAGCTCCACCAGTTGCGCCTCGTGGCTCGCGAGCCGCAGATCGGCGAGAATCCCGGCGTGCACGGCCGGGTGCAGGGTCTTGACTCGGCCGTCGAGCGACTCGGGGAATCCGGTGACCTGGCTGACCTCGGTGACCGGATGTCCGGCATCCGAGATCGTCTTCGCCGTCGAGCCGGTCGACACGATTTCGACACCGGCTGCGGCCAGCGCTGCGGCGAGGTCGAGCAGCCCGGTCTTGTCGCTGACCGAGATCAGCGCGCGGGTGATGGGGATCGCATCGCGGTGACGGGGGGTTTCGGACGAGGTGGAAGTGGACACACGGACTCCTTGGACATACCGGAAATGAGTTATCCGGTCCGACCCAGGCGAACGGTCGAAACGATGTCAGAGTCGCTCCCCGATGGTTGCCCACCCGAACGCCAGTCGCGACAGCCCAAGCCTATCTCGAGAGGTCCGGGTTCTCTCTCGCGAGATCCTGGAGGGAGATGACGCCGTTCGCGAGATCGAGCACCGTCTGGATGAGCAACTCTCGCTCGACCGGCTTTATCCGTTCGTGCAGTGTCGCCTCCGTGTCGCCGACCAGCACCGGCACCCGCTGCTGCACGATGATCGGCCCGGCATCCACTCCGTTGTCGACGACGATGATGCTCGCGCCCGTCTGGGTGACCCCCGCCAGAAGCGCATTCCGCACGCCGTGGGCACCGGGGAATTCCGGGAGATAGGCCGGATGCGT
>JAYVNU010000121.1:0-16097 GCA_043758345.1 Lacisediminihabitans sp. | reverse complement strand
GGCGCAGGCACAGGCACAGGCACAGGCTCGGCCAGGGCATCCGTGCCCGCGTTCTCATCACGGTGCCGGTGCTCACTCTTCTCGGCAACGGCACAGAGCCCGCCGTGCTCGAGGGGTACCGGCCGATCGGACTCGACACCGCTCGCGAGCTCGCCTCTGACGCTCCCGGTTTCGTGCGTGTTCGCACGCATCCCGAAACGGGAGCGGTGCTCTCGCTCGGGCGTGACCGATACCCGCTACCTGCCGACCTTCGGGCCCGGCTTCGAATGCGGGATGAGACCTGTCGCGCTTCGGACTGCGGTACCGCGGCCCGTCACTGCGACCTCGACCACACCACGGCGTGGGAACACGACGGGCTGTCGAACTACGACAACCTCGCTCACCTCTGCCCGAAACACCACGACCAGAAACACCACACGCGCTGGTCGGTGAAGACCCTCCAGGGCGGTGACCTCGAATGGACGTCCCTGACGGGCTACCGTTACCTCACCGAGCCGGCGATGAGCACCGATGGCTCGCAGGCCCGTGATGCGAACCGTCGCAGGAAGAAGAGTCAACCCGGATTAGCTCAGTCGGAACAGAGGCCCTAGCGGTTGGCGGGCACGCCGCCACGTACGATTGGCGCATGGAGACGACTGCGAGCAAACGTGGCGAGATCGAGTGCTGGCTGACCGATATGGACGGGGTGCTCGTTCACGAGAATCATCCACTTCCCGGAGCAGCCGCCCTCCTGCAGCAGTGGCGCGACCAGGGCAAGCCGTTCCTGGTTCTCACGAACAACTCCATTTTCACGCCGCGCGATCTGAGCGCGCGGCTCAGGGCGTCCGGCCTTGATGTGCCGGAGGAGTTCCTCTGGACATCCGCCCTGGCCACAGCCGACTTCCTGAAGTCGCAGATGCCCGGCGGCTCGGCCTTCGTAATCGGCGAGGCAGGCATCACGACTGCCCTCCACGAGGCCGGTTTCATCATGACCGAGACCGATCCCGACTATGTGGTGATCGGCGAGACCCGCAACTATTCGTTCGACGCCATCACGAAAGCCATCCGCCTGATCGGCAACGGCGCACGGTTCATCGTCACCAATCCGGATGCCACCGGCCCGAGCGCAGACGGTCCGATGCCGGCCACCGGAGCAATCGCCGCCCTCATCACCAAAGCGACCGGAAAAGAACCCTACGTCGTCGGCAAACCGAACCCGATGATGTTCCGCTCGGCGATGAACAAGATCGGCGCGCACTCCGAGAACACGGGCATGATCGGTGACCGCATGGACACCGACATCGTCGCCGGTATCGAAGCCGGCCTGCACACCATCCTCGTACTGACCGGGATCAGCGATCAGGCGGAGATCGACAAGTACCCGTTTCGACCTGACGAGGTCCTGGGCAGTGTCGCCGACCTCCTCGACCCCGAGCCGATCGAGTCCGATATCGGCTGAGCGCAATCGAGTCCGATATCGACTGAGCGCGCTGCTCGCACATGAGCGCACCAGCGAACGCCGCGATCAGGCCGGAACGAGCAGCGACTCGACCAGTCCGGCCAACTGACGAAGAAAGAGCAGATCGTCGGCGCTGAATTCGTGAGGCTGATCGTCGATGACACAGAGCGCGCCGACGGGAATGCCGAACTGGTCGAGAATCGGATGCCCGGCATACGCTCGCACATCCCCCGATCGGACGATCGGCAGGTCTTTCAGTCGGTCGTCCTCTGACGCATCGGACACCGCGAATGGAGCAACGGATCGGATGGTCCACTCACAGGGAGTCGTCCCGCGCGGGAGGATGTCGAACTCGGCACCGGCGACGGACTTGAACCACTGCCGATCCGCATCCATGAAACTGAGTGCCGCCACGCCGAAATGGAACCGATCGCGTGCGATGTTCACGATTCGGTCAAATCGTTCGTCGGGCGGGGTATCGAGAATTCCAAGCGCACGAACAGCCGCCTCCCGGATGTCGTCCGGCACGACGCGAGGATGTTCCTTGCCGAGTTCGGCGACGATCGGACCGACCCGCGCCGCAAGGGGACCCGCCCACGATCGGTAGGTCGCACTGCTGCAGTGCCGTTCCTCGTCGGGGGTTGCGACCGGCTCGAACGGCAGGTAGTGCACGTTGCATTTCAGCGTCGCGAGCAGTCGGAGTTGGTCGTCGAGCTCTTTCGCCCGATCGTCGACCATCATCCGAGCCAGCCGCGGGAGTGTGATCAGCTGCGAGACGGCCGGCACCCCCAGAAGCAGTATCCGCGGCGACACGCTCTCCTTCACCGTCAATCGATCAGCGAGTGCTCCCATCTCCTCGGCCCAGTGTTCCGGCGACGCGCCATCGAGCGCATCCTGAACGCCGACGGAGAGTATGACGGCGTCATAACGGTCAGAGTCGATAGCGCTGGCAAGCTCGTGCGCAAGCGCGACTGTCAGGTCTCGGGCGACCGAGATTTCCAGGTCCACCCCGCGACCGATCTCGCGAGCGACCTGCCGCGCAAGATGACCGGCGAGTGCCACCTCGTGGGAGGCGACCCCGTATCCGGTCGCCGGACCACCGCCGAGCAGCAGAATCTGCAGGGGCGACTCACCCGCCGCCCGGACGACGGCATGCCCAGGTGGTACCGGACCGGCGGACCAGTCATCGGAGGTGAAGAGCCCCCAGAACCGGAATGCACCGTGCGCGGCCGTCTGCGTGCCGGAAAACGTTGAGAACATCGCCAGGTGCCTGCTTATCGTGTTGCTACGGACGCCCGATCAGCGCCTCCGTGCGCCCAGCTTAAATTCGGGCCGCGTATTCGGCAACTCCCACTTCGGGGGCAGGAGCCCCATCACGCGTGTTCGATGTCGAATTCGACGGTCACCCCGCAGCGACGCTATTCATCAACGGTTGTGCGGATGAGCGACTCACGAAACAGAAATAGTCGTGCTGGCCCGAAGCCCACTCGGCCGCATTCGCCGCGTACGCCGCCTGCACCTGGATGTCCGCATATGCTCCGGCGTTCGCCAGATTGATGACCGCCGGCGTCGTGCACAGCAGGTTGATCTGCGACTGCAACGCAGAAAGTCCCGGATAGGAGTCGGGTGTGGTCGGCGGGAACGTTCCGCGCGCCACCAGCTGCGCGGAGTGCGCCGCGGTGCAGTCGACAACGGTGAACGTCTCGGCGAAGGGTGAGACGAAGGGGCTGATGCATTCGCCGCCCCTGAGCAGCTTCCAGTCGTGCGAACCGACGGCGGCGGGCCCGGTCGGAGCAACGGTCGGGGACGGGGAGGGGGTGGGCGTCGGCGTCACACGCGGCGTCGGCGTCGATACGACGGCGGTGGCCGACGATCCCGTCAAGGCGGGGATCCGAGTCCCGATGAGGAAGAGCAGCACGAGCACGATCGCGACGATCAGGATCGCGCCGAGGATCGCCTGGTTACGGGTCAGCGCCGCACGGGACCCTCCGGTCCCGGCCGCCGCGGTGCGTTCCGCCGTCGGAGGAAAAGTGACTTCAGCAGGCTCGGCCGCAGCGACCGAACCTCGCGCAAGCAGGGCATCCATTGCAGTGGTCGTCTCGCGGGGCGCCGGGCCGCCGACGTCCCAGAAGGCCGCTCCCCGGGGTGGTGCCACTCCGACCAGTTCCGCCGGAGTTGCTTCGCTAGGACTTTCGGTAGTCGGTGGGACGGCCATGCCGGCTGATTCCATGGCCACGGTGGGCGCATCGACGGACGAAAGCAGTTCAGTCTCGCCGGGCGCGGGTCTGTCGAATGGCGCCGGCAGACCGGCGAGAGCGGCGGTAAAGGATGCTGGCGGCTCAAACGGTGCGGGCGGGATCGGTTTCGGCGGAGGTAGTGCCGCACTCGACACCATCTCGTCCGGTGCGGCGGCGCGCCCGAAACCCCAGTCGAACGGCGGCGGAACCACCCCGGCAGCGGGTGCTATCGCACCAGCCGGCGCACCCGCCGGCAGCCCACTGGGATGCGGAGGAGCGGCCGGTGGCACTCGGGGCGGCAGCGCTGCGGCCTGGTCGAACCAGGATGGCGCGGACGTCGGGGGTGCGGCATCGGGGGCTTCGTCATCCGCTTCGGTGAACTGACTCGCCAACCAGTCGCTCGGATCGACGGCGTCGTCGCCTGACCCGTGGTCGCCCGACCCTCCGTCGCCTCCGCGAGCCATCAGCGGCCGCTCACTCGCGCAGCCCCAGGTCGTCGAGCCCGACGGCGGCGAAATACGGATACCCGGCGGCCTCGATGATCTCCCGCGCCCCGGTGTCGCGATCGACGACGACGGCGACGGCGGCGATCTCGGCCCCGACCTTCTCGAGGGCAGCGATCGCGGCGAGTGGAGAACCGCCGGTCGTCGAGGTGTCCTCCAGCACGATCACGCGCTTGCCGGTGAGGTCCGGCCCTTCGACCTGCCGACCACGGCCATGGTCCTTCGGCTCTTTGCGAACAACGAAAGCGTCGTAGGCGACGCCTCGGATCGCGCCCTGGTGCATGATCGCTGCGGCGACCGGATCGGCGCCCATCGTCATCCCTCCGACGGCGCTCACATCAGCGATGTCGGCGATCAGGTCGAGCATCACCTGCCCGATGAGCGGGGCGACGCGGTGGTCGAGGCTGACCCGACGGAGGTCGACGTAATAGGTCGCCTTCTTGCCGCTGGTGAGAACGAAGTCCCCGTGGAACACGGCATCCGCCGAAATGAAGTCGATGAGTTGCCGCCGCGCGTCTGTCACGCGCCCGATCTTACTTGGAAGGATGTTGTGAGCAGAAGTCTCCGGCGCGCTCGGGCATCCTGACCAACCAGCTGTAACCAACTAGCGTTGAGCGCATGCGCGTCGCCACCTGGAATGTCAATTCGATCCGAACCAGGGTCGGCAGGGTCGTCGACTGGCTCGGCCGGGCCGACATCGACGTTCTCGCGATGCAGGAGATCAAGTGCAAGGAGAGCCAGTTCCCTTTCGACGCGTTCCGTGACGCCGGCTACGAGGTCGTGTTGCACGGCCTCAACCAGTGGAACGGCGTCGCCTTCGCCAGCCGCCTCCCGCTCGACGAGGTCACCATCGGGTTTCCGTCCTCCCCCGGATTCTCGAAGACGGCGGTCGATGGCGAGCCCCCGCTCGAGGCCCGGGCGATGGGCGTGACCGTCGACGGCATCCGCCTTTGGAGCCTGTATGTGCCGAACGGGCGCGCGCGCGACGACCCGCACTACGAATACAAACTCGACTGGCTGGCGAAGCTCGCGGATGACACGAAGGCGTGGATGCTCAAGCATCCGAATGAGCCGATCGCCCTGATGGGCGACTGGAATGTCGCCCCCCTCGACACCGATGTCTGGCCGACCTGGCCCTTCGAGACGAGCACCCACACCTCCGCTCGCGAGCGTGCGGCATTCGCGCAGTTCGAAGCGATCGGACTGACGGATGTCGTGCGCCCCCTCGTGCCGGAAGGCTTCACCTTCTGGGATTACCAGCAGCTGCGATTTCCCCGCAACGAGGGCATGCGGATCGACTTCATCATGGCCTCGCCCGCGTTCACCGACCTGGTCACCGGTGCGCAGATCGAACGGAACGAGCGGAAGGGCGACGGCCCGAGCGATCACGTCCCGGTCGTCGTCGACCTCGATGTCGCGGCCGACGACGACGATCGGCCGATGATCTTCTAGGCGTCCCCGACCCCGCACCGAGGCGGCCCGACTCTGCGCCGCCTCGCCCGGGCTACTCCCCGACCCCTGGCCGGGGCAGAGTAAAATCGGGGCAGATGTCAGCTCCAATCCCGACCAACGCGGACAAGCAACCGCTCTTTGCCGGTGACTCCGGTTCTTTCGCGACCAGTCGTGTCGTTAATACCGTCTTCGACACCATCCTCGCGGCGGTTCACGAGGGTCGCCTTCAACCGGGCGAGCGCATCAGCGACGCGGTACTCGCCGAACAGCTCGGGGTGTCGCGCACCCCGGTGCGGGAGGCCCTGCAACGGCTTCGCGAGATCGGTATCGTCGAGGCATCCGCGAGCCGTTTCACTCGAATCGCCATGGTGAGTCCGCAGCAGACGGCCGATGCGATGGTCGTCTGGATCGCCCTCTACGGCGCCGTCGTCACCGAGACGATTCCGCTGGCGACGCCCCACATCGTCGAGGCGATGCGCCAGGACCATGGCCGGTTTCTCGAGCATCTGTCCTCCCTCGACGCGCAGAAGCTCGCCGAGGCCACCGCCGACTTCTACAGCCATCTCGCACTCATCTCCTCTAATCCCTCCCTCCAGCGGGCAATCAATTCGGTCGTGCATCAGGTGCGGCTCGGCAGCCAGCACCTGCCCGAGTTCATCGATATTCGAGCGCTCGCCGTCGCACAGGAACTGCTCATCGCGGCAGCACGCGATCACGACGTCGCCGCAGCCCGACAGTCTCTTCGAATGTTGAGCCTCATCGAGGTTCCGTTCTTCGACGATGCGATCCCGGATGCGGAGCAGCAGAGTTAGACAGAGCAGACGCACCGATAGTGCGCGCCGACCCCTGGCATCCGGTGCTTTCCCGCGCCAAGCTCAAAGAAACGCTCCACAGGGTGCGGATACCCTTGTGTCGAAGCAATTATCTTGAGATACCGGGAACGGAGGACGAACCATGACCACACCCATCATCGGAGAGCCCGAGGTTCTCGAAGACTCCGCTCTGGCTTTCGAGAAGTCTCCGGCCTGGCTCGACCTCAAGTCCTCGGCGATCGGCCTGCAGGCGCTGCAGCAGAGGGATGGCAGCGTTCCGGAGTTCGAGAATCACGTGGCGGCGCACGCGTTCGTGGAGCGCATCATTCGTGGCCTGCGGCACTTCTCCTCCGTTCTGCCGCACGACCGCGACTATCTGCTCGCGTTGGTGATCGACTTCGAGCGGTGGATGGAAGAGGGGTTCGGCATCCCCGACTTCTTCGACTCGCTCACCACCTTCCAGCCACAGTTGGATCGTGTCGACGGCCTCCGGCATCTCGTCGTCTTCCCGATGGTCACGCAGAACGGCAGCAGCTCCAAGCTCGTCGAGGCCGTGCTCATCGAGGTGCTCTGGCCGGAGTTCGTCTCCGACCTCGAGGCCGGGGACTATTCGAACGCGCTCTTCGTGCCGATCCGTTTCGTCGACTTCACCCCCGGGTACGACACCAACTCCGCGGTGCTCTTCCCCGAGACCGTGTCGATGCGGGAGGTGCCGACCTTCACCTGGGGTGCGATCTTCGCCGACCGCGAGGCCGCGCGCTTTCGGCGGGTGGTGAGGGCGGCATCCGAGATCACGAAGCTCGAACTGCCGGCCGACGCGCATCGCCTGCTCGACGACCAAAAGCTGGCGGAAGAGACCTTCGTCATGTGGGATCTCATCCACGACCGCACCCACATGCGCGGCGATCTGCCGTTCGATCCGTTCATGATCAAGCAGCGGATGCCGTTCTTCCTTTACTCGCTCGAGGAGCTGCGGTGCGATCTCACGGCGTATCGCGAGGCGGTGCGCCTCGAGCGCTCGGATGACACCGACGATGCCATCCGCGATCATGCGAAACTCGTGCAGTACGCGATCATCTTCGACCGGATCTTCCGGTTCGCGATCACCGGCTCCCGCGTGCGCAACTATGACGGACTCGGCGGGCAACTGCTCTTCGCCTGGCTGCACCAGCACCACGTGCTGCACTGGACCGACACCCGACTCACGATCGACTGGGATGCCGTGCCCGACGTCGTCATCGCCCTCGGCCGCGAGATCGAGGAGCTCTACTGGCGCTCCATCGACCGCCCGAAGGTCGCGCACTGGCTGGCGGCCTACGATCTCGTCTCGACGATCGTCACCCCGCATCCGGCGTCCGTTTGGGCGAAGCGGGACCTGACGCTCGAGGGACCGCCGAAGGGACTGACCGACGCGGTGATGGATGACGAGTTCCCGCTCTCCATGTTCTACGAGGCCCTCTCGAAGAAGATGGCGAGCGTCATCGAATCGACAGCGGGCATCCGCGGCTGACTGTCGGACGCGGTAATCAGCCGAGCGGGGGATACCGCCGGTCCGCACGCTCGTTAGCGTTGTCATCGTGACGATGCCCATGGTCAAGCCGGACAGCGCTGGTCGGCCCCGCCCGAGCCGGCGCGACTATCGCACCGACGGGCTGCTCGCGGCCCTTCTGCTGCTCGGCTCCGGTGTCAGCGCCGTGCTCTATACGATCGCCGGCTTTTACCCGAAGCCGGCGGCGGTCTGGCTCTCGACGATCGTCATCCTCGCGTTCACCGCCCCTCTGGTGCTGCGCCGTCGCTTCCCGGAGCTCGTCGCACTGGTGATCGCCGCCGCGTTCGTGGTGTCGCAGCTCGTCCAGGTTCCCGAGCTGCTGTTCTGCAACATCTCGCTGTTCGTCGCGCTCTACTCCGTCGGGGCCTGGGGTGGGAACCGGTCTCGTACAACAGCCGTGCGTGCCATCATCGTGGTCGGCATGTTCTTCTGGCTGATCACCGCGCTCGTTTCGCGCTCGGCGAGGGCCGAGATCGCGACCGCAGTACCGGCCGGCGGGGGCCTTTCGCCCTACGTCGCCGTCGGGTTCATTCAGATCATCACCAACCTGCTCTATTTCGGCGCCGCCTGGTATTTCGGCAACCGCGCCTGGGCCGCGGCGCGCGCGCGAACAGCACTCGAGGTGCGAACGCGGGAGCTCGCCGAGGAACGCGAACTCAATGCTCACCGGGCTGTGATGCAGGAACGTCTGCGCATCGCGCGGGATCTTCATGACGTGGTCGCCCACCACGTGTCGGTCATGGGCGTGCAGGCTGGAGCGGCGAGGCGCGTCATCGACTCCGACCACGACCAGGTGGTGACCTCGCTCACCGCGATCGAATCCAACGCGCGGACCGCCGTGTCCGAACTTCACCGCATGCTCTCGACCCTTCGCGACGAGGACAGCCCGGATTCGGTGATCGACGGCCCGACCACGCGAGGAATCGCTCAGCTCCCCGACCTCATCGCCGACGCCACCGGTGCCGGGCTCGACGTCGACTTCAGCACGGTGGGAGACAGCTGGCCGGTGTCGGCGACGACAGGCGTCATCCTGTACCGCATCGCCCAGGAGGCCCTCACCAACACACTCAAACACGCTGGCGCCGGCTCGCACGTCGACATCCGTCTGCGTTACCTCTTGGCCGCCGTCGAGATCGAACTGACCGATACGGGCGGTAGAGCGCGGCCGGCGACCACCGGATCGGGACTCGGCCATCTCGGGATGAGAGAGCGAGTGGATGCCGTCGGCGGCTCGATTCAGCTCGGCCCGACGACACGCGGCGGGTTCGTCGTGCGCGCCACCATCCCGACCGACGGCGCCGCGGCGGCAGACATCCCGGCCGCGAACACGCCAGCGGGGGACGTGATCGCGTGAGCGACATTCGCGTCCTCCTCGTCGACGACCAGGATCTGGTGCGTGCCGGCTTCGGCGTGATCCTCGGCAGCGAGCCCGGCATCACCGTCGTCGGCGAGGCGAGCAATGGCGAACAGGCGGTGCTCCGCGCCATCGAGCTCAAACCCGACGTCGTCTGCATGGACGTGCAGATGCCCGTAATGGACGGCCTGGAAGCCGCGCGTCAGATCGCAGCGCGTGTGCCGCGGGCGAGCATCCTCATGCTCACGACCTTCGATCGAGACGACTACCTCTTCGAGGCGCTGCAGGCCGGCGCGAGTGGATTCCTGCTCAAGAACTCGACGCCGGAGCAACTCATCGACGCCGTGCAGGTGCTCGCCAGGGGCGATGCGCTGCTCTCCCCGGACGTCACCCGTGCCGTCATCGAACGCTGCACGTCGGTCGCGGCGCACGGTCGGCCGGCGCTCGGCACCTCCCTCGACGATCTGAGCCCTCGCGAGCGCGAGGTTCTCGCCCTGCTCGCCCGCGGGAAGACCAATGCCGAGATCGCCGCCATCCTCTACGTCGGCGAGGCGACCGTGAAGACTCACGTGTCGAAGGTGCTCATGAAGCTGTCGGTCAGAGACCGGGTGCAGGCCGTCGTTTTCGCCTACGAGCACGGCGTCGTCGTCCCGGGGAGTGACGAGTCAGTCCCCCATCAGGCGGAGGGTCGATACCCCTCGCGGGTGATGAAACGGGCTGGCACACCTCGTAACTTGGGTACCGCATCATCCGAAATCCGGTCAGGAGAACCATGCTGAGAGTCGAGAATGTCCGAAAGACCTACGGAGGTCGCCCCGTTCTCACCGATGTGAGCTTCGACATCGCCGACCGCCGGATCACCGGCTTCGTCGGCGCGAACGGCGCAGGGAAGACAACGACGATGCGAATCATGCTCGGCGTGCTGAACGCCGACTCCGGACGGGTCATGATGGACGATCGCGTGCTCACCACCGACGACCGTCGCATCTTCGGATACATGCCGGAAGAGCGCGGGCTCTACCCGAAGATGCGTCTTGCCGAGCAGATCGTCTATTTCGGGCGACTGCACGGGATGACGCGCGCGGCCGCCGAAAGCAGCACGGCGGGCCTGCTCGAGCGACTCGAGATCGCGGCGAGATCGAACGACGAGGTCGGAAGCCTCTCGCTCGGCAACCAGCAACGGGCTCAGATCGCGGCCGCCCTCGTTCACGAGCCCGAGGTGCTGATCCTCGACGAGCCGTTCTCCGGTCTCGATCCGCTCGGCGTCGACACGGTGCTGGATGTGCTTCGGGATGCCGCGTCGAAGGGTGCGCCCGTGCTGTTCTCGAGTCACCAACTCGACCTCGTCGAGCGACTCTGCGACGACCTCATCATCATCGCCGACGGGGCGATCCGCGCGAACGGAACCCCGGAGAGCCTCCGCGCCGAGCACTCCCACTCGAGCTACGACATCCTGCTCGAGGGCGATGCCGGCTGGCTACGCGACGTCGACGGCATCACCGTCACCGAGCTCGATGGAAGTCACGCAGTCTTCGCGGCCGACGATCCGGCGGCCGCTCAGAGGGTGCTCAGTCGCGCCGTCACCCTTGGCGGCGTCAGGGAGTTCGCCCCGCTCCGCCGCCCGCTCGCTCAGATCTTCAAGGAGATTGTCCGATGACCGACACACGCCTGACCGACGTCCGTGCGACCGCCCCTCGCTCCTCCATCCCGAAGCCCACCGCAGCCCAGGGTGCCTGGCTGGTCGCCCAGCGGGAAATCACCGCCCGTTTGCGCAGCAAGGCATTTCTCATCTCGACCGGCATCCTGCTGGTCGCGGTGCTCGCCTCGATCGTCATCGGCAGCATCGCGAGTGCGAGCACGACGGAGCCGAAGGTCGCCGCGGTCGGATCCGCAGCGTCCTCCCTCGTTGACAAGCGCCTCCAGGTGACGAAAGTGTCGACCGAGGCCGAGGCTCGCGCGCTCGTTCGCTCCAAAAAAGTGGATGCCGCCATCGTCTCCGATGCCGCCGCCAAGCCGTTCGGTATCCGCGTCATCGGGCTGGATTCCGCGCCGGAAGACGTGCTCGGACGACTCGCGATCGCCCCTCCCGTCACCGTTTTGGAGCCGTCGAAGCAGAACCCGGTCATCGTCTACTTCGTCGCCCTGGGCTTCGGGCTCATCTTCTTCATGTCGGCCATCACCTTCGGAAGCACGATCGCCCAGAGCGTCGTGGAGGAGAAGCAGACCCGCGTTGTCGAGATCCTGATGTCGACGATTCCGGTGCGGACTCTGCTGGCCGGCAAGGTGCTCGGCAACTCGATTCTCGCTTTCGGTCAGATCGCGGCGAGCGCGATCCTGTCGTCGATCGGGCTTCTCGTCACCGGGCAGACGGCGCTGCTTGCCACGCTCGGGCCATCCATCATCTGGTTCGTGGTGTTCTTCGTGTTCGGCTTCGTGCTGCTCGCATCGCTCTTCGCGGCGGCCGCATCCCTTGTCTCGCGCTCGGAAGACCTGCCGTCGGTCACGACCCCCGTCACGATGCTGGTGATGATCCCCTACGTGCTGGTGCTCGTCTTCAACAGCAATGCGCTGGTGCTCGGCATCATGTCGTACGTTCCATTCGCCGCCCCGGTCGGTATGCCGATGCGCATCTTCCTCGGCCAGGCAGCATGGTGGGAGCCGCTAGTGTCACTCATGATCCTGCTCGCCGCGACGGCCGGCGTGATCGTCTTCGGCTCGCGCGTCTACGCGAACTCGCTGCTGCGGATGGGCGGCCGGGTGAAACTCAAGGATGCCCTGGCCCGCTAGACACACCTGGTGCCGTTCGGCATACTTCGCCAGCGGATGACGCGGTTGGGCGAGCCGGGCGAGGTACGCGAGCCGGGCATACGCGAGCCGACCCGGCCCGGGCCGTGTTGAACCCCATAAGTCCCGCGACGACGGTGTCGAACTCTGGCGTTCCGCGGCGGGCGACGATGAAGCGCGACGGCCGCAGGTTCGCGGCGGACGCCGACCAGCGCGCCGGCTCGAGCGCAGACGTGAGCACGCTCTCCTCGACGGCGACGGTCGGGTTGAATACGCAAGGGCTCCAGCGCTCTGCGAGCACCTCGAGGATGGCTGTACTGGTATGGGCTGTGCGCACGATGGCGTCAGACAGGGGTGACTCCTTGACAATGGGAACAATGGATTTCGGCGCCATTGCCTCTCTCGTCAACGGGCAGGCCGCTGAACCATTCCCGCCCGTGTCGAGGGGACGACAGCCGAGTGGAAGACTGGGGGGATGATCTCGCTCCATGACACGACCTGGCGCGGTTTCGCGTCTGACAACTACGCCGGCGCGCATCCTGAAGTGATCGCGGCACTCGGTGCCGCCAATGGCGGACACCAGATCTCCTACGGGGAAGACGTCTACACCGAGCACCTGCAACAGGTCATGCGGCGCCACTTCGGCGAGCAGGCCGAGACGTTCCCGGTGTTCAACGGCACCGGCGCCAATGTGACGGCGCTCACCTCGATGCTGCCGCGCTGGGGTGCGGTGGTTGCGACATCCACCGCGCATATCCACACCGACGAGAACGGCGCGCCAGAGCGTATCGGCGGGCTCAAGTTGCTCACCGTTGCGACGCCCGACGGAAAGCTGACGCCCGAGCTCATCGACCGTGAGGCGTGGGGTTGGGGCGACGAGCATCGCGCGCAGCCACTCGCGGTGAGCATCACGCAGACGACCGAGCTCGGCACCCTCTATTCGGCGGCCGAGGTGCGGACGATCGCCGACCACGTTCATGGCAAGGGCATGAAACTGCACATGGACGGCGCACGGATCTCCAACGCGGCTGCCGCGCTCGACCTGCCATTCCGGGAGTTCACGACGGATGCCGGGGTCGACATCCTGAGCTTCGGCGGCACCAAGAACGGGCTGCTGTACGGCGAGGCGATCGTCGCGCTGAATCCGGATGCATCCGATGGTTTGCTCTACCTCCGCAAGATGAACATGCAGCTGGCCTCGAAGATGCGCTTCGTCTCAGCCCAGCTCATCGCGCTGCTCGAAGACGACCTCTGGCTGCGGTCGGCTCACCACGCGAACGCGATGGCCGCGCATCTGCGCCGCTCACTCGAAGACGCCATCGACAGCGATGCGATCACCGGGCTGACGTTCAGCCAGCGGACAGAGGCGAACGCGGTGTTCGCCGTGCTCGCGAATGTGGTGGCCGACCGGATCCGCGAGCAAATACGTTTCTACGACTGGGATCGCGCCGCGGGCGAGGTGCGGTGGATGTGCGCCTTCGATACGACCGAGGCCGACGTCGACCACTTCGTCGCGGTGATCACGCGGGAGCTCGCCGCCCCTCGATGATCGAGCTCGTCGAGATCCGCGCCAGCTTCAATCCTTCGTCGGCCGATTCGCGATCGTCGGAAACGTGCCGGTGAACCCCGTTCGCGCCTCGGCGATGGCGAGGATCCGCGACCGCATGAGAAACCAGCCGAGGATCAGCAGCGGGATGATGATCACGAGCGACGCCACGGTGAAGGTTCCGGCCGGGTAGTCGAACGCCATCAGGATCAGCACCGCGACGAGGAACGCGAGCGTCAGGTACGACGTGAATGGCGCCCCGAACAGCCGGAACTTCGGCCTCTCCAGCTCGCCCCGTTTCGCCATCCGCTGCAGCTTCATCTGACAGAGGATGATCGTGCCCCAGCTCGAGATGATGCCGAGTGCAGAGATGTTCAGCACGATCTCGAAGGCGTCCTTCGGCACGAGGAAGTTCAGCCCGACACCGAGCAGCGCGACCGCCGCGGTGAGCAGGATTCCGCCGTACGGTACGCCGCGGGCATTCATCCGCCCGGTAAACTTTGGCGCTGCGCCGCTCACAGACATCGAGTGCAGGATGCGACCGGTCGAGTAGAGCCCGGCGTTCAGGCTCGACAGTGCAGCCGTCATCACAACGAAGTTCATCGCCGAGCCGGCGATCAACGCCACAGTTGGGTTGCCGATGTGCGAGAAGAACGTGACGAAGGGGCTCTCGTTCGCCTTGTATACACTCGACGGCAGCAGTAGGGCGAGCAGCAGTACCGACCCGACGTAGAAGACCGCGATCCGAAGCACGACGGTGTTGATCGCGCGCGGCATGATCTTCTCCGGATTCGGGGTCTCTCCCGCTGCCGTTCCGACGAGTTCGACGCCGGCGTAGGCGAAGACGACGCCCTGGATGATGACGATCGCGACCACGATCGTCGACACCCCGTTCGGGAGGAATCCGCCATTCGCCGCGAGCATGGCGACCCCTGTCGCGCCCTTGTCGGTCGGGAAGGCGAAGGCCAGGAACAGCACGCCGATGATGAGGAAAGCGACGAGCGCCGCGACCTTCACGAGGGCGAACCAGAACTCCATCTCGCCGAAGACCTTCACGGAGATCATGTTGAGCGAGAGCACGATCGCCAGCGCGATGAGGGCGAGCAGCCATTGCGGAACGACGGTGAACGCCTTCCAGAACTGCACGTAGACGGCGACGGCGGTCGAGTCGACGATGGCGGTCATCGCCCAGTTGAGAAAGTACATCCAGCCGGCGACGTAGGCCGCTTTCTCTCCGAAGAACTCGCGGGCGTACGACACGAAGGAGCCGGATGACGGCCGATGAAGCACGAGCTCGCCGAGTGCCCGGAGGATGAGGAACGCGAAGAATCCGCAGATCGCATAGTCGAAGATCAACAGTGGGCCGGCCTGGTGCAGGCGTCCCCCGGCACCGAGGAACAGGCCCGTACCGATGGCTCCACCGATGGCGATCATCTGTAGCTGGCGCGGCTTGAGGCTCTTGTGATACCCGGCGTCCTCGTGGGAGAAGTCTTGAGCCGCCGACCCCTTGTCACCGAAACGCTGGCGCCCCGACTCCAGTTCGTCAGCCGGATCGTGCGGACCTTTGTCGGTCGCTTGGGTCATGAAAATTTCCCCCACTCGTCCGCCACCCCTGCTTGGGGGACGTGGCCACTACAGACTACCCCCGGCAATGTTTCGCCCGAGTAAAAGGTAGAACGCCCGTTCCGCCCCCGCCGTTCCCGCCTTCGCTGGTCGAGCCTGGGTCACGTCACGTCACGCCACGCCACGTCGAACGCCGGTGGCCGGCAGATCCGTCTCTTGCCGGTCGTGCACTGCTGCCTGGTGGACAGACGCGCGCAGCCGATCAACTTGGTGATCGGCCCCTCAGGGGTGTCTCGAAACTAATGGCGTCGTTCACGAAAAAGGTTTCGACACATAGTTACGAGAATTGCGATGAGCAGCCTGAGGGCCGGAATTGTCGATGTCCGCAATTGAGTGCACAAATGTTCGCGAATTCATGCACTGCGACGTCCGGAGACTTAGCGTCTCCCCCTGTGTCGATGTTCGTAGTCGAGTGCACGAATGTCCGAAGTCGACTGCACAGCGGTTTCGTGTCCGTATGCCGAACGGCGGATTCAAGCGGTTACTGCAACAGGAGTTCGCCGATCGCTTCGATCGGTTTCTGGAATTGTAGGCGTTTGCGTGGTCGGTCGTTGAGTTCCGCGGCGACCCTGTCGAGGTCTTCGGCGCTGTAAACGGTGAGGTCGGTGCCCTTGGGGAAGTATTGACGTTACAGGCCGTTGGTGTTCTCGTTGCTGCCGCGCTGCCAGGGGGCATGGGGGTCGCAGAAATAAATTTTAACGTCCGCGTCGATGGCAACTGTTTTCCAGTCGCGCATCTCGGGTCCCTGGTCCCATGTCAGTGATTGCCGCAGGATGGCGGGCAGGGTTTGGATCTTCGC
>JAYVNU010000120.1:0-5453 GCA_043758345.1 Lacisediminihabitans sp. | reverse complement strand
CCGGGCCGGCGACGCCGACGGTGCCGATCGACGCGACTCCCCCATCGGTCGAGGTCGGTTCGGCGGCCGCGAGCGCCGAGAGGTCGACCAGCAGCGGGGGTGCGAGGTGGAGTGTCGGTAGCTCGAGTTTCGAGTCCGCCGGATCGGATGCCCTTCGAGCGAGCACCCCGGGATCGATGGGTTGCACGATCGCTGTGGAACCGGTGTTGTTTTCGTGTACAGCGAAAGCCCCTGCCACGCCACTGAGGGCGACAGAGGTAACCGCTGCTAGGACAAACAGCACTGGGCATTCCCATCGTTATCGTCGATGCGGGGGTCATCGATGTAACGCAATATTACATTTACCCCCAATATTAGGGGTATACAACTGTCGCAGCCTAGCGATGAGGTTGATTTCACGCCTGAAATGGATGCGTGCCGTGTGCCGTTGGATCAATCTGGGGCGTTGTCAGTGGGCGAATCCTGCTTTTCGGCGGCGCCGACATCCGCGTCACCGGCCGCGAGCGCTGACGGACCATGCTCGAGAAGCACGGCGAATTGGGCAGCATCGATGATGCGGATTCCGAGTTCTTCGGCCTTGCCGAGCTTCGATCCGGCCCCCGGTCCGGCTGCGACGAAGTCGGTCTTCTTCGAGACGCTGGATGCCGCCTTGCCCCCGGCCGCGATGATCGCCTCGACCGCGCCCTCCCGAGTGAACCCCTCGAGGCTCCCGGTCGCGACGACGGTCACCCCGACGAGGGGACCATCGGACCCCGCTGCCGCGCCCGGCCCAGGGTGACCCGGCGTGAACAGCTGTACCCCGGCATCCGTCCAGCTCGCGATGATCTTTGCGTGCCAGTCGACCGAGGACCACTCGATGAGCGCGTCCGCGATGATGCCGCCGACGCCGTCGACGGCTGCCAATTCGTCTCGCGTCGCCTCACGGATCGCGGTCACTGATCCGAAATAGTTTGCGAGGGCGCGCGCCGCGACCGGACCGACGTGACGGATGCTGAGCGCGACCAGCATCCGCCAGAGCTCCTTGGTCTTGGCGATATCGAGCTCGGCCAGTAGCTTGTGCGCGAGGCTCGACGGCACGGAGTGAGCATCACCCGTGAAGCCTTCGGCGTTTGGGTCGAACGAGCCGTCGGCACCCTTTCCGGTCACCCGGCGCTTGCGGCGGAACGGAGTCTCGTGCTTCGGCGATCCCTCGTCGTCGAGTTTCTGAAGCCCTGTCTCGTAGTCCCGCACGACGACCCTGATCGGAAAGAGATCCGCCATGGTGAGCGAGAAGAGTCCCGCCTCGGTGACGAGAGGCGGGTCGACCGGGAAATCCGGTTGGGTGAGGGCGGAAGCACCGACCTCTCCGAGTCCCTCGATGTCGAGGGCCCCCCGACTTCCGACGTGCTCGACTCGCCCACGAACCTGCGCCGGACAACTGCGGGCATTCGGACAACGAAGATCTACATCGCCCTCTTTGGCCGGTGCGAGAAGCGTTCCACATTCCGGGCAGTGCGTCGGCATCACGAACTCGCGCTCGGTGCCGTCCCGAAGTTCGACGACCGGGCCGAGTACCTCCGGGATCACGTCGCCGGCCTTACGGAGCACCACGGTGTCGCCGATCAACACACCTTTCGCCTTCACGACGTCCTGGTTGTGGAGAGTCGCCTGGCGCACCTCGCTGCCGGCGACCCGCACCTTCGCCATGACGGCGAACGGCGTCACCCGACCGGTGCGACCGACACTCACCACGATGTCGAGTAGCTTCGTGTTGACCTGTTCCGGTGGATATTTGTATGCGATGGCCCAGCGCGGTGCCCGGCTGGTCGCGCCGAGTTCCTCGTGAAGGGCGAGCTCATCGACTTTGATGACGATGCCGTCGAGCTCATGTTCGACGCTGTTGCGGTGAATGCCGAAGTATTTAATGAACTCGGACGCCTCCTTCGCGGTCTTCACCACGCGGAAGTGCGTGCTTGTCGGGAGGCCCCACTCCTTCAACAGTGCATAGGTGCCGGATTGCGAATCGATCGCAGCGCCGCTCTCGTCGCGCGGCTGCTGCCATGCTCCGATGCCGTGAACGAGCATGCTGAGCCGCTTGAGGCGCCTGTGCATTCGAGCGAGTTGCACCGGATTCTTGTTCTCGGCGACCTGTCGGAGGCTTCCGGATGCCGCGTTCCGCGCGTTCGCGAACACCCTCTCCCCCTCGGCGACCTGGTCGGCGTTGAGCTTCTCGAACACCTCGGTCTCGAAGAACACCTCCCCTCGCACCTCCACGAGCGGCGGATGCCCGGTGCCCTTCAGTCGTGTCGGAATGCTCGGAACGAAGGCGATATTCTCGGTGACATCCTCACCGACGATGCCGTCGCCGCGAGTCGCCGCCGAGACGAGCACCCCGTTCTCGTACCTCAGGTCGATGGCGAGTCCATCGATCTTGAGCTCGCAGAGATAGTCGACCCGTCGGCCGGAGTCGCGTTCGACTTTCGACGCCCACTCCTCGAATTCCTCGAGGGAGAACACGTTGTCGAGGCTGAGCATCCGCTCGGCGTGCCGCACCGGAGCGAACAGGGTCGTCTCCGCCCGACCACCGACGGACTGCGTCGGCGAATCCTGGCTCTGCAATTCCGGAAAGAGGCGCTCGAGTTCTTCGAGGCGCTGCAGCATACGGTCGTACTCGATATCGGCGACCAGCACCTCGTCGCGCTCGTAGTAGGCGTCGCGCAGCTCGAGGATGCGCGTGGTCAGCTCCCCGGCCTCGCTGCCGGCCTGTTCGAGCATAAGTTCTTCAGCCTTGTCAGTCCTCGTCGCCACCAGACCAGCTTAGGGACGACCGCCGACACCGCCGAGCCCCTTGACGCAGCCGGCCCCGTACGCGATCTTGACGGCGCCACTCAGGCGCGTCCGGCATCCGTTCGCATCATTCAGGAGGTGCTGTGACCAAAGTGGTCAGAGTGATGGATATTTGTCTCACCGGCATCACGCGCATCATCCGTCACACGACCTCCTGAATAATGAAAGCCGCGACGAGCAAAGCGCTGACGGTGGGGCTGACGGTGGGGCTGACAGCCGGGCGCCGATGGTCAGGCGCTGATGGTCAGGCGCTGACCGGCTGCGGGAGGATGTCCGGCTGGAGCGTCGAAACCGTGCGGTCGATCGTGCACTGGCCGAGCACGCGCGTGCCGACGTAGACGACGGCGGTCTGGCCCGGTGACACTCCGTTCAGCGGAAGGTTTGGAACGATGACGAGTTCGCATCGACTCGCCTCTGACGCGATCCACGCCCGTGCCGGCACCGGATCCGAGTGGGCGCGAATCTGCACGTGGCAGTCGAAGGGGGTCGCGAGATCAACCGTCAGGCCGGACGCGACGGGGTCGAGCCCGGCCCAGCTGAACGTGCCACCGGCGATCTCCGCGATGTCGAGCGCTTCTTTCGGTCCGACGACGACAGTGTTGGTCTTCGGCTGCACTTCGAGCACGAAACGCGGCTTGCCGTCATCCGCCGGAAATCCGATGCTGAGGCCTTTTCGCTGGCCGACGGTGAAGGCGTGCGCGCCCTCATGGGTGCCGATGACAGTGCCGCACCGATCGAGGATGTCCCCGGTCTCGGCCCCGACGCGCTCCGAAAGCCAGCCGCGGGTGTCGCCGTCCGGGATGAAACAGATGTCGTGCGAGTCGGGCTTGTCGGCGACCGAGAATCCGCGCGCCGCAGCCTCGGCACGAACTTCGGCCTTCGACGGCGTCGCCCCGAGCGGGAACATGCTGTGGGCGAGCTGTTCCGTGGTGAGAACGCCGAGCACATAGCTCTGGTCTTTAGCCCAGGCGGCCGCCCGGTGCAGCTCCCTGTTGCCGTGCCCATCGGTCAGCACCGTCGCGTAGTGGCCGGTGGCAACGGCGTCGAATCCGAGATCGAGCGCCTTTTCGAGAAGCGCTGCGAATTTGATGCGTTCGTTGCAGCGCACACACGGATTCGGAGTTCGGCCCGCCGCGTATTCGGCGATGAAGTCGTCGACGACATCGAGTGTGAAACGCTCGGAGAAGTCCCAGACGTAGTACGGGATGCCGATGATGTTGGCCGCTCTCTGCGCATCCATCGAATCCTCGATGGTGCAGCATCCGCGGCTTCCGGTGCGCAGCGTTCCGGGCATACGGCTCAGCGCGAGATGCACGCCGACCACCTCGTGCCCTGCCTCGACCGCACGGGCCGCGGCGACAGCGGAATCCACCCCGCCACTCATCGCCGCCAAAACTTTCACGCGGTCGAGTCTACGTGCGCTCCCCACGCTCTCGTTGACCCCGGTCGGCTTCCGTCGTGGTGATCGGAAATTCAGGAGTCTTGACAGTCAGGGGGCCAAAATCGGCCCGAATCGGCACTTCGGCGAACCAAAGTCCTGAATTTCCGAATAACCGGCGGCGGCGGATGCAGCACCGGGGGAAGCGCAGCGCCGCGGAATTTCCAACGCCGGGAAGGTGCAGCGCCGCGGGGGCACCACGAGAACGCGGAGCACCACGAGAACGCGGAGTGCCAGGGAACGTGGATCACCGGGAAAGTGCGGGCTATGAGAGCGTCGGGCTCTCCAGCTGAACCGTCACGACCGACTGCCCGACCTTCGACGCATCGGCGCTGACGAGCAGGTACCACGACTTCTTCGTCTCCGTTCCGCTCGCGAGGGCGACGACGGTCGTGCCGGCGTCGGTTGTGTTGTGCAGCAGGACCCATCCGGAATGCTCGAGCACGGCGATCACCGACTGTGCCACCTGGCTCGGATCCGTCGACGGCTGCAGCGTGATCGTGCGCAGCACACCCCACGAGCTCTTCGCCGATCCGCTGCCGGCGACGAGCACCGAATGGTTGTCGACGTAGACGAGTGTCGACGGAATGATGAGGTCGTCGATCGCATCGGCGAGTCGCTCGGTCTCAGCTTTCGCCGAGTCCGCGGTAAGTGACGCCGGCAGCACAGGTCGCAGTGCCGGGTCGGCGATCGTCGGGGTCGGTGTCGGTGACGAGGTCGGGGGCGTCGACGTGGCTGTGCACCCTCCGAGCAGCAGGGTGATCACCAGGAGCGCCGGCGCGAGAGCCTTACGCACGGGTGCCCACCGCCCGATCTGAGAATCCGGCCCGTGCGGCGCGCGCGACCGCGTCGGGCAACGCCGTCAAGAATGCGTCGACGTCGGCCTCGGTCGTCGTGTGGCCGATGGTGATTCGGAGCGCCCCGCGCGCTTCGGCGTCAGAAAGTCCCATGGCCAGCAGCACATGCGACAACTCGGGAATACCGGCCTGGCAGGCAGACCCCGTCGAGACCGAGACCCCGGCGGCGTCGAGCAAGAAGAGCAACGAGTCACCTTCGCAGCCGGGAAAGGTGAAATGCGCGTTGTTGTCGAGGCGCTCATGAGGGTCGCCGCGCAGCGCAGCGGACGGGACGGCCGCCCGCACACCGGCGATTACACGGTCGCGCAGCGCCGTGAGGGAGGGAGCCGGAT
>JAYVNU010000119.1:0-5511 GCA_043758345.1 Lacisediminihabitans sp. | reverse complement strand
ACGCCCTCGTTCGAGGGACCACGGAATCATCACGCTCTCGCTGAATTAGGTCAAGATCCCTAACAAATGTTGTTACAGGGTGTTTACACGCGGGGCGCGAATCTCACGAGACGCCGAGCTGCGCGGAGATGACCATGACGGATGCTCCACGCACGACGATGTCGTCGCCGAGGGTGGTCATCCGCAGCACCAGGTCGGAGTGGAATTCCGCCATCGTCCGACGCCGAATGGTGTCGAGGGTCGCATCAGCCAGCTCGCCGGCCAGCAGCCGCGGTGGGCCCGTCAACACGATTTCGACGAGGTTCAGCGCTCCGACGATCGGGGCGAGGGCGATACCGAGACGCTCGCCGGCCTGCTTGAGGACAGCGACTCGCTCGTCATCGGATGTCGCGCGATCGAGCTTCTCATCGAGCCGCGGGGTGGCGAGCCAGGTCTCGAGGCAGCCGTGCTTTCCGCAGCTGCAGAGGTCGCCGCCATCCGTGCCGACGACCACATGTCCGATCTCGCCGGCGGCGAACCGGCTGCCGAAGAGTGGGCTCCCACCGAGCAGCAGCCCGGCGCCGACGCCGTGACTGACCTTGATGAGCATCATGTCGCCCTCGGCATGGCCGAAGCTGTGCTCCGCGAGCACGGCAGCATTCGCGTCGTTCGCAACGACGACGGCGAGTCCGAAGCGCTCAGCCATAATCGACTGGAGTTCCACGCCCTCCTCGCCGACCGAGCGCCCCCAGCCGAGGTTCGGCGCGGTAAGTACCACGCCCGACAGGTCTACGATGCCCGGCGATCCGATCCCCATGCCGAGGATCGGTGCCGTCGCCTGGTCGATCAGACGGGCGGCGAGGGCGATCACCTTGCCGAGCGCATCCGGTCCAGTGCTCCCGTCGAGCGGCACCTCCGCCCGGCTGAGGATGGTGCCGTCGAGATCGAGCACCGCGCCACGGAAGGTCTCGTACTCGCTGAGGTCGATACCGATGATCTGGAATGCACCGCGGTCGATGTCGAGCATCGTCGCCGGTTTGCCGGGCCGCGCACCCTCGCGCTGGCCCTTCTCGACCACCAGGCCCTCGGCCATCAGTTCGGTGACGAGGTCAGAGATCGTGACGCGAGTCAGGCCGGTGCTTCGCGCGACATCTGCCCTGCTCTGGCCCGCTGCGGAGTAGAGCGTCTGCAGCACGAGAGCGCGATTATGGCCGCGAGCGTGCTCGGGAAGCACCTTCCTGCTCGGACGGAGGATGCGCCCGGTCGCGAACGAGCCCGCAGTGCGCTGGGTGTACGTCGGCCCCTTCAGCGGGATGGCCGCTCGTTCGGTTGGCTCCATGTTTGTTAGTAAAGCTTACGAACGCGGGGCACGCAATGCGGTGTCGTCTCTCTACCTCGGCCATAGCTCCAGCTATGACGCCAGGGACCCCGGCGCGCGCGAGTCCTTCGCGCCATAGCTGGAGCTATGGCTGCTTCACGAGAGGAAGCACGAGACGACAAGCGTCGCGCGATCAGACGACAGCGCGCCGTTCTCAGTGCAGGATCAGGCCAGGCTCCGCTTATGACAAGCGCAGTGCCAGGTTCTTGTCGAGCGTGTCGAGGAACTCCTCGGTGGTCTCCCACTTCTGCTCGGGGCCGACGAGGGCCGCGAGGTCTTTCGTCATGTGGCCGGCCTCGACCGATGTGATGACGACATCCTCGAGCGTGCTGGCGAAGGTGGCGAGAGCCGGATTGCCGTCGAGCTTCGCGCGGTGCGCGAGACCGCGAGTCCATGCGTAGATCGATGCGATCGGGTTGGTCGAGGTCGGCTTACCCTGCTGGTGCATGCGGTAGTGGCGGGTGACGGTGCCGTGGGCGGCCTCGGCCTCGACGACCGAACCGTCCGGTACCGACAGCACCGACGTCATCAGGCCGAGCGAACCGAAGCCCTGCGCGACGGTGTCGGACTGCACGTCGCCGTCGTAGTTCTTGCAGGCCCAGACGTAGCCGCCCTCCCACTTCATCACCGAGGCGACCATGTCATCGATGAGGCGATGCTCGTAGGTGAGGCCCGCAGCCTCGAACTTCTCGGCGAATTCCGCGTCGAAGATCTCCTGGAAGATGTCTTTGAAACGCCCGTCGTAGGCCTTCAGGATGGTGTTCTTCGTCGAGAGGTACACCGGGTAATTGCGATCGAGCCCGTAATTGAGCGACGCCCGGGCGAAGTCACGAATCGAGGAGTCCAAGTTGTACTGCACCTGCGCGATGCCGTCATCCGGAGCGTCGTAGACGTCGAACTTGAGCGGCTCGGATCCGTCATCCGGCATGAACTGCACGGTGAGCTTGCCCGGACCCTTGAAGACGAAGTCAGTAGCCTTGTACTGGTCGCCGAAGGCGTGGCGGCCGATGATGATCGGCTTGTTCCAGCCCGGTACGAGTCGCGGGATGTTCGAGATGATGATCGGCTCGCGGAAGATGACCCCGCCGAGGATGTTGCGGATGGTGCCGTTCGGCGATTTCCACATCTTCTTGAGCCCGAATTCGACGACGCGAGCCTCGTCGGGTGTGATCGTCGCGCACTTCACGCCGACACCGTGCTTCTGGATGGCGTGGGCCGCATCGATGGTGACCTGGTCGTCGGTCGCGTCACGGTGCTCGATGCCGAGGTCGTAGTACTCGAGGTCGATGTCGAGATACGGGTAAATCAGGGTGTCCTTGATCTTGTGCCAGATGATGCGAGTCATCTCATCGCCGTCCAGTTCGACGACTGTGCCTTCTACCTTGATCTTGGCCACGCTGTACTCCTTGGAAGTCGGGGTGTTTAATCCACCTCCGACAGCCTACACTTTTTCCAAAGTATCTCGATATCAAGATACTTTCGGTCACTTTTGAACTTCTGCTACCGCGAAATCGGCCACCCGGTCTACCCTGTGAGAATGGCTGAGCTGCGACTGGAAGAACTGTCCGCTTCGACGATCGTCGCGGCGAACGGCCTGACCCTCCTGAGGGGGCAGGAACAGTTCGTCACACCGCCGTCGTACGCCATCGCGGACGCCTACATCAACCCGATCACCTCCTGGCCGCGGGTCGTGCTGAGCGGCGACAGGGTCGTCGGATTCATCCGCGGCAACTTCGATCCGGAAGCGACGCAGGAGGAATTCCGCAGCTGCATCTGGCGGGTCAGCGTCGCAGCGGACGCCCAGGGAATGGGCGTCGGCACGTTCGCCGTGCACGCCCTCGCCGACGAGGCCCGCTCGCGCGGCTTCGACAGGATCACCGCGCTCTGGGAGCCCGGCGAGGAGGGCCCCGAGCAGTTCTTCCTGCACACCGGATTCGCGATCGTCGGCCAGACCCAGTACAGCGAGAACATCGGCGCTCTCGAGCTGTAGTGCCTGCCTCGGTCGCACAACAGGAGGACTTCGTCTCCCGCGCGCTCGCGGTCGTCGAGTCGATCCCGCCGGGGCGGGTCATGACCTACGGTGATGTCGCGGCCGCCATCGGGTCGCGAGCGGCGCGCGGCGTCGGGCAGGTGATGGCCTACTACGGAGCGGATGTCGCGTGGTGGCGCGTCGTCCGTGCCAGCGGGCATCCCGCCGCCGACCTCGAGCAGCGCGCCCTCGAGCACTTCCGAGCCGAGGGAACCCCGCTGAAACGGTCGTCGACCGGGATGTTCCGCGTCGACCTGCTCGCGGCTCGCTGGACGCCCTGACGACGGAGTCAGACCAGGGAGTCCCGCCACGCGGCGTGCAACTTCGCGAACCGGCCGGTGCCGGCGATCAGGTCGCGCGGCGTGCCGTCTTCGACGATCTGGCCGTGTTCCATGACGAGCACCCGGTCGGCGATCGCGACGGTCGAGAGTCGGTGCGCGATGATGATCGCCGTACGGTCGGCGAGCAGTGTGAGCAGCCCTTGCTGCACGAGTCGCTCCGACGGGATGTCGAGTGACGCGGTTGCCTCGTCGAGGATCAGCACGACAGGGTCGGCGAGGAACGCCCGCGCGAAGGAGATGAGCTGTCGTTGCCCGGCCGAGACCCGACCGCCGCGCTTGTTGACGTCGGTGTCGTAGCCGTCCGGAAGCGACATGATAAAGTCGTGCGCCCCGACGGCCTTCGCGGCGGCGATGATCTCGTCGATCGAGGCATCCGGATTTCCGAGCGCGATGTTGTCGCCGACCGACCCCGAGAACAGGTACGCCTCCTGGGTCACCATCACGATGGCGCGCCGGAGGTCTTTCGGATGCAGGTTGCGCAGGTCGATCCCGTCGAGCGCCACGACGCCGTCCGAGGGGTCGTAGAAGCGCGAGATGAGCTTCGCGAGCGTCGACTTCCCGGCCCCGGTCGAGCCGACAAGAGCGATCGTCTCACCAGCCGGGATCTCGAGATCGAAGTGCGGGAGGACGACGCGATCCTCCGTGTAGGCGAACTCCACACCGTTGAACGACAGCGCGCCCTTCGCGCTCCACAGGTCGATCGGTCGCGTCGGGTCGGGCACGCTCGGACGCTCCTCGAGCACTCCGGAGATCTTCTCGAGCGCCGCCGCAGCCGACTGGTAGGAGTTGTAGAACATCGCCATGTCTTGCGCGGGGGCGAAGAACGATCGGGTGTAGAGCAGCGCGGCGAGCAGCACGCCGATCTGAATCGCGCCGCCGGCGACGCGCAGGCCGCCGACGAGCAGCACGACCCCGAGGGTGACGTTTCCGATCAGCACCAGTCCGGGATCCAGGACCCCGAAGAGGCGGATCGTCTTCAGGTTGGCGACACGGTAAGCCTCCGTCAGTTCACCGAATTCGATCTCGTTGCGCTTTTCCTTCCGAAACGCCTTCACGGCACGAATGCCGGTCATCGTCTCGACGAAATGAACGATCAGCCGAGCGGAGGTCGTTCTCGTCGAGCGGAATGCCCTCTGGGATCGAACCTGGAACCAGCGTAGAAGGCAACCAAGCGGCACCAGCGACGCGAAGAGCACGACGCCGCTCCAGAAATCGAGCGAGAACAGGGCGACGGCGATGAATACCATGTACAGCCCGCCCTGGATCAGCTGGTTGATCCCGGAATCGAGCAGTTCCCGAATCGCGTCCAGATCGCTGGTCTGGCGAGCGATGATGCGCCCCGACGTATAGTTCTCGTGGAATTCGAGACTCAGTTTCTGGGTGTGCAGGAACACCCGCTTACGCAGGTCGATGAGGATCGCCTGGCTGATGCGCGCGGTGAGAACCGTGTACCAGGAGATCAGGATGGCGCCCGCGATGCCCGCCGCGAGGTAGCCGGCGACGGCGAGCCCGAGCGGCAACCAGTCTTGCTTCAGCATGCGGGGAAGCCCGGTGTCGATGCCGTACGCAATCAGCGCGGGGCCGGCCACCTGGAATCCGGTGCTAATGACCACCACGACGATCGTGAGTACAACGCGCGTGCGCAACGGGCGGAGCAGCGTGCCGAGCAGCCGGATCGAACGGTTGCGGATCTGCCGACTCTCCTGCTTCGTGAAGTCGTTGCGCTCTTCCCCTTCGACGCCAAGAACACTGGTCATGCGTTCACCTCGCTTTCGCGCTGTTCG
>JAYVNU010000118.1:0-5566 GCA_043758345.1 Lacisediminihabitans sp. | reverse complement strand
GCTGAGCGCGCTGGCTCGTTTCGAGCTCAGCGAGCTGAGCGCGCTGTGTGACCTCGGCCCCGGCGAGCTTCGCCCGCTGGGTCTCCTCGAGGTCGGCGAGCTGTGCCCGCTTAGACGCCTCGAGCTCGGCGAACTGGGAGCGATTCGACTCCTCAGCGTCGCTGACGACCTTGGCCGCCGTCGAGTGGCCCTCGGCGATGAGCGCATCACGCTTCTCGATGCCCTCACGCACGTGCTCTTCATGAAGCTTGCGAGCAAGCTGCAACAGGTTATTCGTGTTGCTTGGGTCGACCCCGTTCGGATCGGCCGGAGCGGCATAGGCCGGGGCTGCGACCGGGGCAGGAAGTGCCGCGGGAACCGGCGCGGCGAGTTGCGGCTGCTCTGCCGCCGCCTGGCCACCGGAGCGCTGGAGCTCGTTAATGCGCGACTCGCCCGCGATGAGACGCTGTCGAAGCTCCTCGTTCTCCTGTCCGAGACGACGAAGCTCGACGACGACCTCGTCGAGGAAGTCATCGACCTCGTCCTGGTCGTAACCCTCACGGAACTTGGTCGGCTGGAACCGCTTATTGACTACGTCTTCAGGCGTCAGAGCCATGGTCTCACCTCAGAAAAATCGGGATTGAACTGCGTTATTGACAATCAGCTAACGCTAGCAAACGAAAGCGTTCTGATCACTACTCACACTGCGTGGCGGAACCACTGGTGTCAAGGGTACCGCCGTCATGCTCAGCCCGAATCCGAACTGTCCGGATCAGAACTGCTGCAGCACAAGGGTGACGTAGATCAGCACGACGATGGCGAGCATCACGATGCTCCACGACAGGTCGAGCGCCATCCCACCGATGCGGATCGGCTTGACCGTGCGGCGCACGAAATTTATCGGCGGATCGGTCAGGCTGAAGACGAGTTCGGACAGTGGAAGGAGTATGCCCTTCGGCCGCCATGAGCGGGCGTACTGCCGCGCGAGATCCAGGATGAAGCGCGCCCACATGATCCAGAAGTAGAGGGAGAGAACCCAGTAGCCGATCGCGGCGATGAGGCTGACGGGATTCACGGCCTATCCCACCCGCCCCGGGTTCGTGGCCAGGCGCTGCCGCCGGTCGGGACAGTGCTGGTCAGAAGTCTGGTTAGCAGGACTCTGTCGATCAGGACTGTGCGAAGAACGACGCGTCGACATCCGGTTCGGCCTCCGCCTGGTCGCCACTGACGGCGACATGGGCCGGGGACAGCAGGAATACCTTGTTGGTAACTCGCTCAATCTTCCCATAAAGACCCTGGGAGAGGCCACTGGCGAAGTCAATGAGGCGTCGCGCTTCCGGCTCGCTCATCTGCGAGAGGTTGATGATCACGGGGATGCCATCGCGAAAACTCTCGGCGATGACCTGGGCGTCTTTGTACGCGCGGGGGTGCGTGGTGAGGATTTCATTCATATCGGCTGGTGCAGCGTTCCTCTGCTGGTTCGGCACGCGACGCAGGGGCGTCACCGGCGCGCGATTGGCTGTTGCCTGGTGGCTGTTCGAGTGCGGGGCGTGCGACTGCTGGGTATGCGATTGCTGAGCGTGTGCCTGGGCGGCATGAGCCTGCGGAGCATGGCGTTCGGCCGAGACGGCCGGCGCAACCGGCGCCGCCTCCTCATAGTCGAATTCCTCATCGGCAAGGCCGAGATAGACCATGGTCTTGCGCAGTGGGTTTGCCATTTCATGCCTCCTGTTGATGGACCGACGTGACTCAGATTAACCGCCGGTCGGCCGGATTCCGGTGATTGCCGAACCAATACGCAGGTGTGTCGCGCCCTCGAGGATCGCCTCGCGGTAGTCGCCCGACATTCCCGCCGAGATGAACCTCGCCTCCGGCGCGATCGACCGCACGCGGATGGATGCTGCGCGCACGCGCTCGAACGCGGCGCGGGGGTCTTCGCCGACCGGGGCAACCGCCATCACGCCGAGAAGCCGAAGCCCGTCGGTGTCGAGCACGCGCTGGGCGACGCGCTCGAGGTCGGCCTCTGAGACACCTCCCCGGCCGGGATCGTCGGTCAGGTTCAGCTGGACGAAGCTGTCGATCGGCACATCCCCCGAGGCCAGAGCGTCGATCACGGAATCCCGGTCGAGGGAATGGATGGCACTCGCATACGCCCGCACCTGCCTCGCTTTCTTGCTCTGCAACTGGCCGATGAAGTGCCACCACACCGGCACATCGGGGTGAAGCGCCGCGAGCTCCACGGCCTTCACCTGTGCCTCTTGGTGGCGGTTCTCACCGAAGTCCGTCACCCCGAGGTCGATCAGTTGTCGCACGAGACCCAGCGGGTGGAACTTGGTGACGACGATGGTCGTGATGCCCGCCGGATCACGGCCAGCCTCAGCGGCGGCATCCGCGATCCGCGAACGCACCACCGCAAGCCGTTCTGCAAGAGGTGTGGCAGAGAGTTCGACCCCTGAAGGGCCACCATCGCTCGGCATGACCGGCTACTTGAGGAAGTCGGGGATGTCCAGGTCGTCGTCATCGTCCTCGAAGACCGGATCGTGTTGCGCGGCAGGCTGCACGGACTCCGGTGCCCAGGACGAGGGATGAGACTCGGTCTCCGTGGCGGCAGCGGTTGCGGCGGCACCGGTCGCAGCGGCGGTGACTCCCACGCCGACGGGACCTGCCGAATCGACGAAGTTGGTGCGACGGTCGGCCTTCTTGACGACCGGCTCTCCCCCGTCGAATCCCGCGGCGATGACGGTGACGCGCACCTCATCGCCGAGGGTGTCGTCGATGACCGCGCCGAAGATGATGTTCGCCTCGGGGTGGACAGCCTCCTGCACGAGGCGGGCCGCGTCGTTGATCTCGAAGATTCCGAGGTTCGAGCCGCCCTGAATCGAGAGCAACACTCCGTGGGCTCCATCGATCGACGCCTCGAGCAGCGGGCTGGCGACGGCGAGCTCTGCGGCCTTGATCGCCCGGTCGGCTCCACGGCTGGATCCGATCCCCATGAGTGCCGAGCCGGCACCCTGCATGACCGACTTGACGTCGGCGAAGTCGAGGTTGATGAGGCCGGGGGTCGTGATGAGGTCGGTGATGCCCTGCACACCGGCGAGAAGAACCTGGTCGGCGGTTGCGAATGCCTCGAGGAAGCTGATGCCCCGATCGCTGATCTCGAGAAGCCTGTCGTTCGGGACGACGATGAGGGTGTCGACCTCGCTCTTCAGCGCGGAGATGCCGACGTCGGCCTGGGCCGCACGACGCTTGCCCTCGAATCCGAACGGGCGAGTGACGACACCGATGGTCAGGGCACCGATCGACTTGGCGATGCGTGCGACGACGGGCGCGCCACCGGTGCCGGTTCCGCCGCCCTCTCCTGCCGTGACGAAGACCATGTCTGCGCCGGCGAGGGCCTCTTCGATCTCTTCCGCATGGTCTTCGGCCGCACGGCGTCCGACCTCGGGATCCGCTCCGGCGCCGAGCCCGCGGGTGATTTCGCGACCGACATCGAGCTTGACGTCGGCATCGCTCATCAGGAGCGCCTGGGCGTCAGTGTTGATGGCGATGAATTCGACTCCGCGAAGCCCGAGTTCGATCATGCGGTTGACAGCATTGACGCCGCCGCCGCCTATGCCGACGACCTTGATCACGGCTAGGTAGTTCTGGTTCGATGTCACTTTCGTCCTCTGCTTGGAACTTTCAACCTCTACTTGAAGATTAAAGTTATGCTCAGTATAGGTTTGCTGATTCGAAAATAAACGTGACCGGGTGAGAGTCGCGCGAGGCGGTCCAGCGTGTCGCAAAGTGCCACCGTCAACCGGGACCGATCACCGGATTCGTCGGCGCCGAGACGTTATAGGTCACCGGCATCGTGCCGCTCTGGGCCTTGATGAGATCGGCCAGCACCCGTGCCTTGAGGGCGGATTGCTCGTTGCTGCCCCAGACGACCTTCTGCCCGCCGACGAGGGTGAGGGTCACATCGTCTTTCGTCGCCGCGGTGATGCTGTCGACGGTGGTCGCGAGTGTCGGCGGAAGGGCGAGGATCACCTCGACGGATGCGGCGAAGGCCGAACTCGTCGTTATCGCTGCCCCGGCCGTCACGAGCGGCATTCCCTTCGGGCGGTCCGTCGACTCCTGGATGACGACCCCCGCAGGGTCGACGATCGAGAATCCCGTCGCGGTCTGGATCGCGGCGATCGGAGCCCTCTCGGTGACGCGGATGACGAGGGTGTCGGGTGGCACCGACTCCGTGACGTAACTGCGGATGAGCGGGAACTTCGACAGCGCGGCGCGCATCTTGGTGAAATCGACGAGGGCCAGCGGTGTGCCAAGCTGCCCGTCGAGGGCACCGAGAAGCTGGGTCTTGTCGATCCGCGATGTGCCGGTGATGCTGATGTTCTTGAGCGAGAGCAGAGGCGAATAGACGGCCGCCGTGACGAAACCGCCGAGGAGGATCACGCAGGAGAGCGCCACCAGCCAGGTCACCCTTCGCCGCCGTGAGCGACGGGTGAAACGTCTCACCTCGCCGCGTTCGTAGCGTCGGCGAGCCGCCGCGGCCTTTCTCACGTCGCGACGCGCGCTCGCGCGGTCGGGACCGGCGACCCGGTCGGGTTTCGCCGGCTTCTCTGGCCTCGCCTCCCTCAGGACTTTCGCCGGCTTCGGGGATCGGGTCGTGCGGACCGGCGCTCCGGCCAGCTGGCGTGGTGCACCGGTCTGAGCGCGCTGCGCGCCAGGATTCGCCGGTTTGGTCTGCTTCTCCGGATTAGTCGGCTTCGCCGACGTGCCCGATTTTTGCGGGGCCGGCACCGGCTCGGCACCGGTCGATCGATCGAACCCTTCGGGCCGCTTCATCGGGCTGACCCATCGCGCTGTCGCGCCGACAGCGCCGCAAGCAGCTGCGGGATGATCAGCGAGATGTCCCCTCCGCCCATCGGAATCAGGATGTCGCCCGGCCGCGCGATCGAGGCCGCGTGCTCCGCGGCCTGCTGCCAGTCATCGAAGTAGTCGACCATCGACGCATCCCCGAATCGCTCCGCGATCAGCCGGCCCGTCACCCCGGGCAGCGGCTGCTGGCGGGCACCGTAGATCGGCACGATGACCGTGTGCTCCGCGAGGGATTCGAAGACGCGCGCGAACTGATCGGCCATGTCTTTCGTCCTGGTGAAGAGATGGGGTTGGAAGACCGGGATGAGGCGGCCGCCGCCGACGACCCCGCGAGCCCCGGAGAGAGCCGCGGCGATCTCGGTCGGGTGGTGCGCGAAATCGTCGTAGACGCTCACCCCGCCGACCTCGCCGCGAAACTCGAAGCGGCGCTCGGTTCCTCCGAAGAGGGTGATCGCGTCGAGGGCGGCACGGGGTTCGTAGCCGAGGGCGACGAGCACACCGAATGCCCCGGCGGCGTTGACCGCGTTGTGCAGTCCGGCGACCAGGAGGGTCGCTGCGTAGTCGTCCCCGCGGTAGCCGAGCGAGAACGAGACCGTCGCCCCCGACTCGACGGAGTGCAGCCGCACATCCGCATTCTCGTGTTGTCCGAAGGTCATGACGGCGCGATCACCGAGTCGAGTCGTCACGGCGACGGCTCGAGCGTCATCGCTCGAGATGACGA
>JAYVNU010000117.1:0-16483 GCA_043758345.1 Lacisediminihabitans sp. | reverse complement strand
CCTGCAGGCGGAGTTCGTGCGGGTTGTCTTCGAGCAGGATCGAGCCGACCCCGGGCATCCAGAGGATCGACTGGTTCGCATCTAGCTTCACGGAGTCGAAGCGCCCGAGGCGATGACGTACGAGTGTGAGCCAGAGCATCGAATCGGTCGGACGAATAGTCAGAGTGATCACGATCATGGTCGGCATCCTCTGTGTCGATTGGACTCACCGGGCGATGGTCACGGTCGTCCTTCGTAGCCGAGTCCCCAGTCGGTGGCTCACCGCCAGGCCGAAATCGACAGGATGCCGAACGCCAGGTCAGCGCATAGGTGCCGCATAGCTTCCCTTTACATAGCCGATCTATCGTTCAAGACATGCTTCGACGAATGGGACGCGTGATCGCGGTGATCGCGACGGCGACTGCGGCCGTGGTGACCCTCGCCGCGGGATCCGCGTCTGCGGCCGCATTCCCGGTCATCGTGCCTCGCACGACGAACGCCTCATCCCAGGGGACCTTCGTGGTGGGGATCGGCGACTCGATCCTCGAGGGACACGGACTCGCTCCCGACCAGGCGTGGCTCGCCGTGCTCGCCGAGAGGCAAGGCTGGAGGCTCACCAATCTCGCGAGTGACGGATCGGGTTTCGTCACCGAGGGCGACAACTCCGATACCTTCGCCGACCAGGCCGAGACGGCGATCGACCTGAGACCCGACGTGATCGTGATCTCCGGCAGCAGTAATGACCTCGGGACTGACGCTGCGACGATCGCGAGTGCCACGAGTGCGACGATCGCAAAAATTCATGCAGCCCTTCCGGGCACGAAGATCATCACGGTGAGTGCGGTGTGGGGCGACACCACGCTGCCGCCCCAACTGAACTCCATCACGGCGGATGTCGCCGTCGCCGCGGCAGCAGCCGGGGCGAGTTATCTCGATATCGGCCAGCCGCTCTCCGGGCGTCCGGCCCTCATGCAATCGGATGACGTGCACCCCACGGCGAAGGGCCAGCGCATCCTCGCGGCCGCGGTCGGGCGAGCGATGCGCTCGGATCAGGTCACCGCCTGAGGTGGCAAAGATTGAGGCTAGCGGGTGACCAGATTCGCGCGCTCGGGATGCTCGTCGAACCACTGTCCGACGTACCAGCACATCGGTACCACCCGCAGGGAGGTGGATGTCTCGACGTCATCCATCGCGAAGGTGACGACTTCCCCGGCTCGCCCCTTGCCGCGCTCCTTCGGCTGCGTATACGTGTGGTTGAACGAGATCGCGTCGCCGTTGATCACGTAGTCCGCGACGGCGGTGAGTTGCCCGTCGATCGTGAGGGTGTAGCGGTGGGCGTCAGGTTCATGGGCGAGAACGTGTGGCATACGAGAACGCTACGCCGGGGAAGCCTGGGACCACGCGAATCAGATGTGCAGGCGAGTCAGATGCTGAGCCGCACGAACAGTGGGGAACCCCAGAATCCGGTCACGTGCTCGACGTAACGACCCCAGGTCGGTGAGTTGTACATTCCCCCGGCACCGTCGTAGATGCCGACGTGACGGTGCGGCCACCAGACGAGGTCGCCGGCGACGGCCTGCGACTGATCGATGATGACGCCGAGCGCCGCCTGATGGTCGGCACCACGGGGGAGGCTGATGCCGAGACCGGCGAAGACGTACTGGGTGTAGCCGTCGCACGAGAAGCTCGTGGTCGGGCTGTTGCCGCTTCCGTAGGGCACCACACCGACGAACTGAGCACCGTAGGCGAGGATCGCCGCACCGCTGTAGGCCTGGTTTGGGGGAGTGGCCCCGACGAATTTGTTGACCAGCGAAGCCGTCTTCACGAAGATCGTCGGCGGAGCTGCGACCGGGGCTGGTTTCGTCACGGTGTAGGCGTCGCGTGGACCGGACGCGACATCCACCGAGGCGGCGACGGAGACCGTCTGCGCCGCGACGGGATGTGCCCGCTGAACCCCTTGGGGTCCCAGGTCTGCATAGGCGGGGATGGCCGCGGTCGCGATGATTCCACACGCAACCGCGATGGCCCCCAGCTTTGCTACAGCGGTAGTCATCCGTTCAGCCTAGGGCAAGGTGTCAAATCGGTAACGGTTCTCCCCGAAAATAAAAAAGTTTCGCGACACGCCCAAAACACTAGATGTAGTGGAATGACAGGAGTGTCATTCCGGTTATATAGTGGAGCACCACGACGACGGATGCTTTCGGCAGATGTCGCGGGGGCAATTTTTCACTAACGAGGAGGTCCGCACATGGACAACGACAACAACTTCGTCGGCGGCTACGCAATACCCGTAGACCCGATGGACGACCTGCAGTGCGACAGCTGCCAGTAGGCCGCACCGCACGAAGTACGACTCGCAGCCCCGGCGCCAGTGATGGCGACCGGGGCTGTGTTATTTTCCAGGCCTGTTGTGTGCACGGTTTCCCCGTCTGCGCGTTCGTTAGGATTCTTGGGTGCCAGTTAACCCAGAGCTGCAGGGGCGTGTCTTTCCGCCGACCGGGCCCTATCTCGTCGGTCGGGAGAAGATCCGAGAGTTCGCGCGGGCCGTATTCTCGGCGAGTCCACTCTCGACGGATGTCGCGGCCGCCCGTGCCGCTGGCTACGACGATCTCGTCGCCCCGCCGACATTCCCCGTCGTCGTGCAGGAGTTCACGCTCGCGCAGTTGCTCGCCGAGCCGGACTCCGGCATCGATTTCTCCCGCGTCGTGCACGGTGACCAGCGGTTCACCTTCACGCGGCCAATAGTCGCCGGCGACAAACTCACCGCCACCCTCACGATCGCCAGCGTCAAGTCCCTCGGTGGGCACTCGATGGTCACGGCGCAGTCGACCATCACCGATGCGAGCGGCGAACACGTGGTCACCGCCACCTCGACGCTGGTGGTTCGGGGCGACGAATGATCCCGCCGACAGTGACGTCGCTGGCCATCGGTGACGTCGTCGCTGAGCGATCCTTCACACTGTCCCGCGACTCGCTCGTGCGTTACGCGGGAGCATCCGGAGATTTCAATCCGATCCACTACCGCGATGACGTCGCTCGCTCGGTCGGTCTTCCCGGCGTCCTCGCCCACGGGATGCTCACCATGGGCTTCGCCGTGCAGCCCGTCGTCGACTGGATCGGCGATCCCGCCCGTGTGCTCGATTACCAGGTGCGCTTCACCCGGCCGGTGCCGGTGGATGCGACGGATGGCGCGATCGTCACTGTCACCGCGAAGGTCGGTGCGCTGGAAGACTCGATCGCACGCCTAGACCTCACTGTCACGTTCGACGGTTCGACAGTGCTCGGCAGGGCCCAGGTGCGGGTTCGTCTCGGCTGATGAACCTCTCCGACGTGACGACCCTCTCCGACGTGACCACCCTGCGGGTCGGCGGACCGGCCTCCCGGCTGCTGTCCCCGACAACGGCCGAGGAGCTCATCGCGGTGACCCTCGACGCCTGGGACACCGGCGAGGAATGGCTCGTGCTCGGCGGCGGCTCCAACGTGGTCGTCGGCGATGGCGGATTCGACGGTACCGTCATCCGCACCCTCACCAGGGGAATCGAGACGAGCACCTCGGATGACGCGGGCCGGGTGCTGCTCACGGTGCAGGCGGGCGAACCCTGGGACGCCCTCGTCGCGTCGACTGTCGAGCGGGGACTCGCCGGAATCGAGGCGCTCTCGGGAATCCCGGGGTCGTCGGGTGCGGCGCCGATCCAGAACATCGGAGCCTACGGACAGGAGATCGGCGACACCCTCGTCGCCATCGACTTCGTTGATCACGCGACCGGTGAGCGACGTCGGGTGGCCGCCGAAGAGCTGGAACTCGGGTATCGAACGTCCGCGCTGAAGAGTGGTCGGCGGGGCCTCGTCGTCGCGATCGAGCTCGGGTTGACAGACGACGGCGGGCTGAGCGACCCGATCCGCTATCCGCAGCTCGCGACGGCGCTCGGTGTTCCACTCGGCGACCGGCTTCCGCTCTCGACGGTTCGCGATGCCGTGCTCGCACTGCGGGCGTCGAAGGGAATGCTGCTCGATGCGTCCGATCCGGACTCCGTCAGCGCCGGCTCGTTCTTCACCAATCCGATCGTGGGCGCCGAATTCGCCCGCGGTCTCCCGAGGGATGCGCCGCGCTGGACCGTCGTCGACAGGCCCGCTCCCGAAGCGATCGTGCTTCCGCTCGACGCCGATATCCCACGCCGGGAATTCCCGACGGCCACACCGGTGAAACTGAGCGCAGCCTGGCTCATCGAACGGTCGGGAATCGCCCGCGGCTTTCGGCTCCCCGGTTCCCGCGCCGCGATCTCGAGCAAACACAGCCTGGCCATCGTCAACACCGGCGGGGCGACGAGCGCGCAGATCACCGAGCTTGCGCGCTACATCCAGACCCGGGTGTTGACCGAATTCGGTGTGATCCTGCAGCCGGAGCCGGTGTTCGTCGGCACTGAGCTGTGAGACGGCACTGATCTGTAAAACAACGCTGATCTGTAAAACAACACTGATCTGTAAAACAACACTGAGCTGTAACTCGGCATCTCAAAAACTCAGCGCGGCAGTAGTCCGAGTTCCATCGCGAGGGTGACGGCGCGGGTGCGATCCCGAACACCCAGCTTCTCGAAGGTGTGCACCAGGTGTGTCTTCACCGTCGCTTCGCTGACGAAGAGCGACCTGGCGATCGCCGGGTTGCTCTGGCCCTTCGCGACGAGCGCGAGCACCTGCGTCTCCCGTTCACTCAGCGAGATTGCGGGCGGATGCGCGACCCTCCTCACCAGCAGCGCCGCGATGGAGGGTGCGAGCGCGACGTCTCCGCGAGCGACGGATCGGATGCCCGCGAGGATCTCCTCCTGCGGCGCCGCCTTTAGCAGGTATCCGCTCGCACCGGCCTCGATCGCCGTCAGGATCGACTCGTCGCTCTCGTAGGTCGTCAGCACGACGATCCGGATGCCCGGCTCGGCGGCGAGGATGGCGGCGGTCGCGGCAGCACCGTCCAGCGCCGGGGCCGCTGAGGTCTGCGCCGTGTTCGGCAGTGGCATCCGCAGATCCATCATCACGAGATCGGGTTTCAGTAAGAGTGCGAGCGCGACAGCCTCACGCCCGCTGGATGCCTCGCCGACGACCTCGACATCCGGGGCCGTCTGCAGCAGGGCAACGATGCCGCTGCGCACGATCGGATGGTCGTCGGCGACGACGATCCTGATCACGGTGTCAGCCCCATCATGAGTTGGCCCGGGTCATGCCGTGACCATCGGCAGTGTGACGAGAACGGACGTGCCGGCGCCCGGGTGTGACTCGATCGACAGGGTGCCGTCGACGAGTGCCAGTCGATCCCGCATGCCGGCGAGTCCGAATCCGGCCTGGTGCGGCGACACTGTGAAGCCGACGCCGTCATCCCGCACCAGCATTGTCACGACGCCCGGCGTGGCTCGCACAACGATGTCGACCTCCCGCGCACCGGAGTGTTTGCGCACGTTGGCGAGAGTCTCCTGGGCCGAGCGCAGCAGCACGACCTCGGTGTCCCGACCGAGGTCCGGGGAGGACGGAGCCGAGACGAGGATCCGGATGCCCGTCTCCCGCTCGAAGCGCGCCCCGAGCCGCTCGAGGGCGGCGACGATTCCGCCACCCAGCTCGACCGGAGCGCTCGCCGCGACCAGCGATCGGGTCTCGACCAGCGCATCCCGCGCACTCTCCTCGATCAGCTCGAGAGTGTGTGCGAGTTGAACGGTTACCGCCGACGTGCCGGAGCTCAGCTCGCGCTGCGCTCGCTGCGAGAGCATCACCAGTCCGGTCAGGCTCTGCGCGATCGTGTCGTGGATCTCTCGGGCGAGTCGTTCCCTCTCGCTCGTCACGCCGCTGTCCCGATTGACCAGCGCCAGGGCGTCCTGCGTCGCGGTGAGCTCTTCGAGCAGCCGCTGGCGCTGCTGGCTCAGGTCGGAGATGCGCGTGATCCAGAGTCCGAGCGCGAGGCTGCCGATCAGCGAGATGCCCTCGATGAGGACCATCTGGATCACGCTCTCCGACGAGATTCCGAAGCAGACGAGGAACCCGGTGCCGACCGAGATGGCGAGCGCGAGGTTCGCGATGATGGCCCGGCGGGTGGAATCGATCACCGTCCAGATCAGCGGGAAGGCGATCGCCTGCACCACTGCGGTGTTCGGCGAGCAGGCGACCATGACTCCGGATCCGATCACCAGGATCGCGGCGAAGACCAGTGAGTTCTCGTCGTTGCAGAGCGCACGGCGGCCGATCGTGACATAGGCGACCGAGATCAGTGCGATGGTGACGATGGCGCCGACCCGCTGCGCGGAGCTCGGTGAGAAGCCGAACACGGCGAGCGCGACAAGCACGAGCATCGTCGTTGCGAAGAAGACGTGCCACCACCTGTTGCCGGTCATGGTGCCAGCTTGCCACTGCGTGACGGACATGAAACGGGTCAGCTGTCCTTACGGATCCAGCGGAACGTTAATCTCGCGGCGATCAGGCCGCCGATCAGCCAGATCGCCAGCACGAGCGCGATGGTGCCGAGATTCCAGCTCGATCCCTGTTCTACCTTCGAGAACGTGTCGGGGAGGAAGACGTAGCGCATCCCCTGCGCCATCCACTTGAGTGGAAACGCCGACGCGATGTTCTGCAGCCAGGTCGGCAGCAGCGAGAACTGCAGGTAGACACCGCTGATGAACTGCAGGATGAGCACGATCGGGATGATGACCGCCGTCGCGCTCTTGCCGGTGCGGGGCACCCGCGAGAGAGCTATCCCGAGCACGGCCGACGTCGTGATTCCGAGCAGGTAGACCCAGACCAGCGTTCCCCACTTGGATGCCTCGGTCGGCAGCGTGACGCCGAACGCGAAGTGTGCGATCAGGATGAGAAGGGCGATCTGCAGCAGGGAGGTGACGAGCACCTGGCCGAACTTGCCGATGAAATACGAGACGACGGGAAGCGGGGTGCCGCCGAGTCGTTTGAGGGTACCGTCGCTCCTCTCCATTGCGATGTCGACAGCGAGGTTCTGGATGCCGCTGAGCAGGATGCCCGCCGCGATCATGCCGGGCAGATAGAAGGCCGCTGCGGTGATGCCGCCTGAGCCGTCCGGGTTCGTTCCGTACTTTCCAGCCGAACTGAACGCGACGGAGAAGATCGACAGCATCACGATCGGGAAGAGGAAGGTGAAGAAGATCGTGTCCCCTTGGCGGAAGTAGATCTTCGTCTCGTAGCGAGCCCGGTCGACGCCGAGGGCGATGGTGTTCATGAGAGTTCCTTTTCGCTGTTCTGATGGTCGGCGCTGTTCTGATGGTTGGCGCTGTTCCGTTCGTTGGTGCTCAGTTCGTAGGCGCTCACGAGTTCGAGGTAGACGTCTTCGAGACTCGGGCGTATGACCTCGAGGCCGAGAGGCTCGGCTCCAAGCGACGAGTACAGCCGTGCGACGACGCCGGCCGGTTCGAGGGTGCGCTCCTCGTGAGCGCCGTTCTGGTCGGTCCAGCGCACGACCGGCACGCGGGCATCCGCCGCCCCAAGCTCGTCGATTTTTCCGATGTCGATCAGTTTTCCGCCGGCGATCACGCCCGCCCGGTCGCTCAGTTGCGCCGCCTCGTCGAGGTAGTGGGTGGTGAGCAGGATGGTGGTGCCCTCGCGTTTCAGGGAGCGGATGAGCTCCCAGAACTCGCGCCTGGCCTCCGGGTCGAAGCCGGTGGTCGGCTCATCGAGGAAGAGCAGCTCCGGGCGACCGATAACGCCGAGGGCGACATCCACTCTCCTTCGCTGTCCGCCGGAGAGCGACTTGATGCGGGTCTTCGCCTTGTCGGTCAGACCGACGGCGGCGATCACCTCGTCGACATCGCGGGGGTTCGGGTAGAAGCGCGCGAAGTGGGAGAGCTGCTCCTGCACCGAGACGTTGCCGCTCTCGCCGGTGGATTGCAGCACGATACCGAGGCGCGCCTTCCAGTCGATTCCGCCGTGCTGCGGGTCGATGCCGAGCACGCTTGCCGTGCCACTCGAACGGTCGCGGTAGCCCTCGAGGATCTCGATGGTCGTCGACTTCCCGGCCCCGTTCGGGCCGAGCAGCGCAAAGGTCTCTCCGCGCTCGATGTCGAAGCTGATGCCGTCGACGGCCGCGAACGATCCGTACTCCTTGCGGAGATCCTGGACGCTCACGTGCTTCTCGGGCGTTCCTGCGCCGGAGTTCCCGGTGCTCGACTTGCCGGTGCTGCTGATCTGGGTTGAGGTCATGAGGCAATGCTGGCGCGTGGCCGTCGGCGGGGCAATGGTGCATCGGCTAAACCGCCATCAACCGATCGGTGGATGTCGCCGCCTGCTGTCCCGCCCGCCGACTCCCTCTGAGTTGCCTGAAATGGCGGTTACGAGCGCGGCTCATAACCGCCAAAACATACAACTCACGTCCCAAAGCGAGCCGGTGGTGGATGCCGCACACAGAACGTGGCCGGGATCGTATCCATCAGGGGGGTCGCGATCCCGGCCACGCTCGTCACCGAGGTGCCTCGGCAGTCAGACGGGGTGACGATCCGGGGCGCTTGCGTCGGCAACCCTCCCGTGCACGGTAGGCACCCGCTGCCACCAGCGCGAGGAGAACGGTGATGATGGTGGCGATCCCGATTCCCGTGAAGGCGAGCGAACCGGATGCGCTGGCTGTCGGCATGGTGAAGAACGAGTCGCTGACCTGTCCGGGAGTTCCCGGGTTGCTCGGGTTTCCGGAGGTCGGCGGGGTCGTCGGGCTGTCAAGCCCCGGGTTTAGGGGAGGGTCTGTTAGACCCATTCCATCTGTTTGATGGATGGGGTGACGCATTGGAGGAATTCGTTCTCGATCTCGACCGGTGACCGGTGGTCGATCTCGCCGTGGAGCCTGCGGTGGTTGAACCAGTCGATGTACTCGGCCGTCGCGATCTTTCAGATCGTGGATGCTTGTCCAGGGGCCTTTGTTGCGGATCAGTTCGGCTTCATAGAGGGAGTCGATTGCTTTCGCGAGGGCGTCATAGGTGTCGCCGACAGAACCGATCGAGGCGGTGAGGCCTTCGAGCGCCACCGTTTCGGTGAAACGCACGGAGGCGTATTGGCTGGGCTCAGCGGGTGTGGTCCCGTCGCCACAACGCCATCTTGAGGCACGCTTCCACGAACGGGGTGTCTTTGATCGTGGAGACCTGCCAACCCACGATCGCCCTCGAGAACAGATCGATCGCGAACGCGACACACACGAACCCAGCCCAGGTGGCGACATAAGTGAAGTCGGTCACCCAGGAATGGTTCGGCAACGGGGCGGTGAAGTCCCGGTTCAACATGTCGCCCGCGCGTTTGCCATCCTTGGCCGGGGCCGTGGTCCTGGACTTCCGGCCCCGGACCAGCTCGCTCATCCCGGCCAGGCGCATCAGCCGGTCAACGGTGTGTTTGGAGACACCGGGGAACCCGTTGCGTTCCAGCCACGCCGTCATCTTCCGCCGGCCATAAAGCACCTCAGGGCGGGGCTGGCCGCGGCTGTCGCGTTGGTGGAGACGGTGGAACGCATCAAGAATGCTGGCGTCGGTGCACGCACGCGCGGGTGCAGCGCGTCTCTTCCAGGCCCGATAGGTTCGCGCGGCAACCCGGACGCCCTGCATGCGCAGGACCTCACACGCCGAGTCGACCGCGTGACCATCGGCTTTCATCTGATCGATGAAAGCGACTACCCGTGGTGGCGAGGATCGAGCTCCCTCGCGAAGAAAGACGCAGCAGCCCTTAATATTTCGTTCTTCTCTCGAAGATCACGGATCTTCCCCTTCAGCCGGCGGATCTCTTCCAGCTCCATGCTCGAGGGTCCCGCCTTCGTCCCGGCGTCGACTTGCGCCTGCCGCACCCACTTCCGCCGCGTCTTCCGCACCCACGTTCAACTTCTCACCCAGATCGCGGCACGCGGCCCACCGAGACGGGTAATCAGGCAGACGATCCAGAGCCATCCGGGTCGCACGCTCACGAACCTCGAGCGGATATCTGTTGGGCATGACCGAATCCTTTCAAAGAAAGAAAACGGCATAAAACCCGGGACGGTTCGGTCCGTCGGCCGGCCCGGTGCCGACGTAGTGCGTTGTCAGGGGAGGGGTGCTGAAGATGCACGAAGCGGGCGGGACGGGGGCGTGTCCGAGGCTGCGTTGGAAGGGGACGCCGCGACTAACCTGATCGGTCGGGGCGCGACGGTCATGGTCGAACATTCTGGTTTTGTCGAAGTGGTATTTTCGGGAAAACGGTCGCCGGCTCAGGTCAGGAAAGAGCTTCCGGAGCCCTCAATGCCATCCCGCAGTCGCGAACGGCTTCAGTTCCTCCTCGGCGGCCTGTCGATGGGCCCGGATGAGGCCGGCGACCATCGCGATCAGAACAAGCGCGACGTCCAACGCCCCGTATGCGACGGCTGTCGGCTCAAGCCCGAAGCGTCCGACGGCAAGCCCGGCCGCAAGGGCAGGCAGACTGAATGCAAGGTAGCTGACGATGTACATCGTCGCGAATACCTGCCCGCGTTGAGTCGTCGGTGCCGCTTCGCCGAGCGCATGAACGGCGAACCGGAATGCCGCGCCGAAGCCGAGCCCCGCGATCACCGATCCGACCACGTAGAGCGGCAACGCAGTCGTCAGCATCGCCGCGATCGTGACCAGGACGCCGAGGGTGAGGGCTCCGTAGCCGAACCACTCGCGCCACTGGGTGGGTAAGACTGCCGAGACAACGGTGCCGAACATTCCCGCCGTGAAAAACACTCCGAGCACGATGCCCACGACGAAATGACTGTGCACATCGAGCACCGTACCGATGATCGAGGACCCGAGCGAAAGATACAGTCCGCCAAGTGCCCACGTCGCACCGATCGATGGAACCAGGGCGAGAAAGAGCGGCCGCGTGGCCGGTGGAAGCCCGGCACTCGGTAGCAACGACCGCCAAACCGATTGCCGCGATGTCGATTCGGGGCGCGCGCGTTCGGGAATCAACCAAACCAGCGCAGCGATCATCAGATAGACGCCGGCGAGAATCCAAAAGGCGAGTTGGCGAGGGAGAGGCGCGAACTCGACGAGGGCCCCAGCGAGGACCGCCCCAACCGCGATTCCCAATGTCGGGACCGCGCTGCTGACGATCGAACCGAACCGCGGGCTCGGCGCTGAGTCCATGATCATGGCCGTGATGGTGCCGGTGGCAGCGCCGACGGCAATACCCTGCACGATTCGGGCGGCCATCAGGCCGCCGGAATCTCCAGCGATCGCGAAGAGCAGCATGCCCAGCGCCAGAAGCACCAAGGCTCCGGAGGCGACCGGCCGACGTCCTACCCGGTCGGAGAGAGAGCCGACGGTCAGCAGGGCCGCGAGCAGCGCGACGACATAGACGGCGAAGATCACCGTCAGCGTGAACGCGGAAAAGTCCCAAAGGTGCTGATAGACGGGGTACAGCGGCGACGGTGCCGAGGCGGCCGTCAGCGTCGCGGCACCGGCGGCGCCGGCGATGACGAATGAAATTGGACGAGTGAACAAGGAAACCTCCATCAAAAGCCATAATCTTGGCTTTATCCACGCTAGAGCATGAGTTCCCAAAAGCAAAATTATTTGCGATAATGGTGATATGTCCAATCAACCTGTCGTGAGTCGCCCTGGCGGACGGAGCAATCGGGTGCTCACCGCGATCTATACGGCGGTCGGCCAGCTGATGGGCGAAGGTGCTGAGAGAGTCACTTTTCCCGTCATCGCGGAACGGGCAGGGGTCAATCCGACGACCCTGTACCGCCGCTGGGACGACGTCAACGCCCTCCTGGAGGAAGTCGCTGTCGCGGCCCTGACCCGAGAGGATGAGTCGGTACCGAACTCCGGCTCGCTCGAGAAAGACTTGATGGAGTGGGCGATCGTCATCGCCCGCGACATCACCCGGCCCGAGAGAGCCCGATATTTACGAGCGATGGTGGCAGCGCGCGTCGAGATTATCTCGCACTGCGGGGTCACGGAGACGCGGGAACGGCAGGCGTCTTTGATGGTGAGCCGTGCCGACGCACGCGGAGAGACAGCACCCACGGTCGCGCAGATCCTCGATCATGTTGTCGCTCCGCTGTACTACCGAGTTGTATTCGCCTTATCGATGGATCCCGAGTACGCACGGAGGGTTGTTCGGGACGTGCTTTCCATGGTTCGTTGAGCGTGCTTCGAACTCAGAACGGCTGGAACGTCAACGGAAGTCGGCAGCATGATCGTTCGCCCATTGAGCGAACGTCAATGCGGGGCGGCCGAGAGTCCATCCCGTGTGTTGATGAGGGGTCACCCGGCATGATTCCAGCGAATGGTGGTTGCTGTGCCTGTGGTTGCTGTACCTGTGGTTACTGGGCCTGTGGTCACTGTGCCTGTGGTTCTTGCGCCTGTGGTTTTTCGCTGGTTGCCCCGTGAGTGAAAGAGAGCGACACCCCCTCGGTTTACTATGCGGATGTCGAAAAAAGTTTTCGAGGCTGGGAACTCGCCTGCGAATGGACCAGCGTCCTCGCCGGTCTGCCGGGCTTTGCGGTGCTTTGGATGGTGACCTACACTGGGCTCTGGTAGTTGAAATCTGCCATCATTTCGTGTGCCCTTTTGGCATTCGAATGGTGGGTTTCGCTGCGAAGGGCGGTGGCTCAATTGGTAGAGCAGCGGTCTCCAAAACCGCAGGTTGCAGGTTCGAGTCCTGTCCGCCCTGCAGTTCATAAACCGGGAAGGTACTAACTGTGGCGAGAAAAGTCATCGACGATCCGAGTGAGGACATCGTCGCGAATGCCAGGAAAGACCGTGGCGCAAGCCGCAGTCCTTTCGGCAGACTCGCCATATTCCTTCGTCAGGTCATCAACGAACTCCGGAAGGTCGTCACTCCGACCCGCCGCGAACTCATCGGATACACCGGTGTCGTGCTTGTCTTCGTCGTCATCATGATGGCTCTGGTCTACGGACTCGACCTCGTGTTTGCGTTCGCCGTCAACTTCGTCTTCGGCAATTCGGCCTGAGCGGGCGAACAGCACGACTCGACCCTGAAGTCGTGCTTGTGCAGGCGGGCCACACGGCGTCACCTGACTTCTTCACTTTGAGAAGCTTCACACCAAAAATATGGAATGGGATTTAAGTGTCTGGAACTGAGCGCGACGATATCGACCTCGCCACGGCAGCCGAGCAGTCTTCCGAGGAAGACGAGGCCCAGGAGGGCAACGAACTGGCAGCGGATGAGGCATCCGTCATCTCAGCCGAATCTGCGGCCCTCCATGCGATCGACGAGAACGACGACGATGACGACGTGGAGCTCGACCTGAACGTGGCCCTCGATGCGGTTGAGGCCGCGGCCGATCCCGAGGCGGATGCGATCGTCGATGACGCACTCGATGTCGACTCCATCGATGAGGCGGAGGCTGCCGCGGAGGCGGCGGAGGACGAAGAGGAGTTCGACAACGACGGCGAGACCGCGGAGGTCGTCCCGTTCGATGAAGCTTTCGAGGCCGAGATCGAGTCCGAGCTTTCGGAGCAGTCGGCGATGGATGAGGCAACGGATGCACCGTCAGCTGCATCCGTTGACGAAGACGCCGAGCCCGCGGAGGTCGACCCCTACGCCGAGTTTCGCCAGGAGCTCAAGTTCGCGCTCGGCAAGTGGTACGTCATCCACTCCTATGCCGGTTTCGAGAAGCGCGTCAAGCAGAACATCGAGAACCGCAAGGTGTCGATGACCATGGAAGATTACGTCTTCCAGGTCGAGGTGCCGATGGAAGATGTGGTCGAGATCAAGAACGGCCAGCGCAAGCTCGTCAATCGTGTTCGCATCCCGGGATATGTGCTCGTTCGCATGGAGCTGAACGAAGACAGTTGGTCGGTTGTGCGTCACACCCCGGGCGTCACCGGATTCGTTGGCAACTCGCACAACCCGACGCCGCTGCGCTTCGAGGAGGCCTTCAACATGTTGAAGAGCCTCGTTCAGATCGTCGAGGCTCCGGCGAAGGCCGGCGCTAAGGGCGGGAAGGCCGCGACGCGCTCGATTCCGCAGGAAGTGGACTTCGAGGTCGGCGAGACCATCACGATCAAGGAAGGTTCGTTCGCCGGACTTCCCGGAACGATCAGTGAGATCAAGCCGGAGAGCGGAAAGCTCACTGTTCTCGTCTCCCTCTTCGAGCGTGAGACCCCGGTCGAGCTGTCGTTCGAGCAGGTCACGAAGCTGTAGCTGGCTCTCTGCCAGCAAACGGAGAGCGGATGCGCCGGGTCAGGCTCGGTGTGTCCGCGTTTCTTCTTTTGGTGTGGCTTCTTGTGGTGTGGCTTCTTGTGGTGCAGCTTCTTGTGGTGCAGCGAAATGCTGGAGCGTAAGCCCCTGAAGTAGTGCGCCCGGCTCGATGGCGAGAGCGTCGGCGAGGCGCACAAGCGAATGGATGCCCGGCGTGGAGCGCCCGTTCTCGTAAGCCCGGATGTTCGACGAGTCGATACCGCTTGCCGCCGCGAGTTGATCCTGGGTCATTGCCATCCGGCGGCGATTATCCGCGATGCCTTTCCCGATGTGGGCAGCAGCATCGGAAGCTATTCGGGGCACTCGTCAAGACTCCGGGTGCCCGGTGGCGTGTGCCAGGGTGAAAGTGCCTGGGTACTTGTGACCTGTACTCGTGCCGAGAGACGAAGACCCGCCCGAAAGCCTGGTCAGGTCGCGGCAGCGGGTTGCCGATCACGGCGAGGTATTCACACCGGCATGGCTGGTGAAGGACATGCTCGATCTCGTCAAATCAGAGGCCGAGCGAATCGATTCGCGCTTTCTTGAGCCCGCATGCGGATCCGGCAACTTCCTTGTGCCGGTTCTCGAGCGAAAACTCGCGGCGGTTCAGAAGCGCCATGGAGCCAGCGACTTCGAACGCAGGCATTACGCGCTTCTCGCCCTTATGTACGTCTACGGCATCGAGCTGCTCCCGGATAACGCTGCGGAGTGCCGGGCCAGGCTCCTCGGCACCTTTGCCTCTTACATCACGGCCAAAGATGGCGACGTCTGGTGGCGCACAGCACAAAGCGTGCTTGCCCTCAACATCGTCGAGGGCGACGCGGTGAGTCTGACTGACACGGATGGTGCTCACATAACTTTCCCCGAGTGGGGTTACCTCGGTCGAGGAAAGTTTCAGCGACGAGATTTCCGATATGACGCGCTCACGCAGCGATCGGCCCTGCCCCGAGCAAGCTTGGCTTCCTCGGGCACTCACGTTGTCTTCGTTCCTGTCGCAACTCTCCCGCGCATGACCGTACAAGACCTAGCCGCGTGACCGCGCTGATCACGAAGTCGGAGTTCACCCTCAAGGGATACAACCCCGACGTGCTGACCTGCATTGCAAACCTCTCGAGTGACGAGGTGTTCACCCCACCCGCTTTCGCCAATCAGATTCTCGACACCCTTGAGTACGCGTGGGCTGAATCGAACGACGGTAGAAGCATTTGGGCTGACTCGACCATCACCTTTCTCGATCCATTTACCAAGTCCGGCATCTTTCTCCGAGAGATCGTGACGAGGCTCACGATTGGTCTTGCGGACGAGATCCCCGAGCTCCACGAGCGCGTCGACCACATCCTGTCGAAGCAGGTATTCGGCATTGGGATCACCGCGTTGACGAGCCTGCTCGCACGCCGCAGTCTTTATTGCTCGAAAGTCGCGAATCGCCAGCACTCGGTCGCGCAGTCGTTCGACCGCGACTGGGGCAACATCTGGTTTGAGCGAACTGAGCACACGTGGGCAGGTGGTAACTGCGGATACTGCGGTGCGAGCAAAGCGGAACTTGACCGGTCGGGTGATCTGGAAACACACGCCTATGCCTTTATCCACACCAGAGACATCAAGGCACGGATAAATCAAATCTTCGGAGCCGACATGCAGTTCGACGTAGTTATTGGCAACCCTCGATACCAGCTGGACGATGGCGGAGCGGGCGCGAGCGCGATGCCGAGTTATCAAAAGTTCGTCGATGCCGCAAAGGCGCTCGAACCACGGTTTCTCACGATGGTCATTCCGTCGCGTTGGTTCGCTGGCGGCCGTGGGCTTGCGGCTTTCCGTGCTGACATGCTCTCCGACGATCGTGTTCGAGTGATTGCAGATTTTCTCGACAGTCGAGACGGGTTTCCGGGAGTGGACGTCGCCGGTGGCGTTTGCTATTTCCTGTGGGATCGCGATGACCGTGGCGACTGTCTCGTGACCTCTCACCGAAAAGGCGGCGAAATCAGCGAAATTGTGCGCCCGCTCTTCGAACCGGGTGCAGATATCTTCGTGCGCTACAACGAAGGCATTTCGATAGTGAAAAAGGTTGTTGGCTGTGAGTCTGGAATCGTCAGCGCCGGATTAGCTCTTCCGGAAGGCCATCGATTCGCCGATCGGGTGAGCGGTCAGAAGCCATTTGGCCTTCGCACCTTCTATCGCGGGGCAAAATTCAAAGAGAACATCGATGATGTGCTGGTTCTGCAGAGCGGCGGACGAGGTTGGGCGAGGCGTTCAGAACTTACTGAGGCCACACATCTAATCGATAGATGGAAAGTCTTTACATCTAAGTCGTCGGCGGAGCATGCCGGAC
>JAYVNU010000116.1:0-5598 GCA_043758345.1 Lacisediminihabitans sp. | reverse complement strand
GTTCCTCGGCCACCAGGAACGCGAGTTCCAGCGACTGCATGTGGTTCAGGCGCGGGTCGCAGAGCGATTCGTAGCGCATCGCCAGGGTGTTCTCGTCGATCTGCTCCGAGCCGCCGAGGCACTCGGTGACGTCGTCACCGGTGAGCTCGATGTGGATGCCGCCCGGGTTCGTTCCGGCGTCACGGTGAGCCTCGAAGAATCCCTTGACCTCGTCGACCACGTCGTCGAAGCGACGGGTCTTGTAGCCGTTCGGGGTGGTGAGGCCGTTGCCATGCATCGGGTCGGTGACCCAGAGCGGGTTGGCGTCCTCCCTCTTGATGGCCTCGAGAAGCGGCGGGAGGGCATCCCGAACCTTCCCTGCTCCCATACGGGTGATGAAGGTGAGGCGTCCGGGTTCGCGGGTCGGATCGAGCTTCTCGATCAGCCGCAGCATGTCGCCGATCTTCGTCGTCGGGCCGAGCTTCACGCCGATCGGATTACGCACCCGCGACATGTAGTCGACGTGCGCGCCGTCGAGGTCGCGCGTTCGCTCCCCGATCCAGAGGAAGTGGGCGGAGGTGTTGATCGGGGTTCCGTTGCGGGAGTCGATGCGCGTCATCGGACGCTCGTAGTCCATAAGCAGACCCTCGTGGCTGGTGTAGAAATCCGCCCGTTTCAATTCCTCGAAGTCGGCGCCGGCGGCCGCCATGAACTTGATCGCCTTGTCGATGTCGTGCGCCATCTGCTCGTAGCGCACGTTCGCGGGGTTTCGGGCGAAGCCCTGGTTCCAGCGGTGTACCTCGCGGAGGTCGGCGAAACCGCCCTGCGTGAAGGCGCGAACGAGATTGAGGGTCGAGGCGCTCGTGTGGTAGCCCTGCACGAGCCGACGGGGGTCGGCCTCACGGGATTCCGGGGTGAAGTCGTAGCCGTTGACGATGTCCCCCCGGTACGCGGGGAGGGTCACGTCGCCGCGGGTCTCGGTGTCGCTCGAGCGGGGCTTTGCAAACTGTCCGGCCATCCGCCCCATCTTCACGACCGGCATCGAGGCGCCGTAGGTGAGCACGACGGCCATCTGCAGAACGGTCTTGACGCGATTGCGGATGGCGTCGGCCGTTGCTCCGGCGAAGGTCTCGGCGCAGTCGCCGCCCTGGAGCAGGAACGCCTGCCCGCGCGCGGCGGCGGCGAGACGTTCGCGCAGAACGTCGACCTCGCCGGCGAAAATCAGCGGCGGGAACGCCGCGATCTCGGCGGACGCGGCCTGCACGGCGTCGGCATCCGGCCAGTGCGGCTGCTGCTTGATCGGCAGTGTTCGCCAATGGTCGAGCCCGGCGATCACTGCTGGATCTGCGAGCACGACGGTGTCATCTTGGCTGTCAAACACGAAACGGACTTTCCCTGGGTGGTGGTCCTGACGGACCAGCGGCTGCGAGTGCACGACATGAAAAGGCGACGATCGAAGCGGTACGGATGGCACCGACCCCTCACAGGCCCGGTTGGCCAGCCTACCGGGTGCGTGCGGCCGGTCGGCTCTTGACGCTGGAGGCGTAGATGTCGACATATTCCTGGCCGCTGAGCCGATCGACCTCGTACATGATCTCGTCGGTGATCGAGCGGAGGATGAAGCGGTCGCCCTCCATCCCCTCGAACCGTGAGAAGTCGAGCGGTGCGCCGATGATGATGCCGAAACGCAGCACCTTCGGCATCTTCTGACCCTTCGCCCACACCCTGTCGGTGTGCACCATCGCGACGGGGACGACCGGAACATGCCCCTCGAGGATCATGCGGGCGACGCCGGTGCGGCCTCGATACATCCTGCCGTCGGGGCTGCGTGTGCCCTCCGGGTAGATGCCGAGCACGTCGCCGCGGGCGAGCACACCGAGACCGGTCTGCAGGGAGGCCTCCGATGCTTTCCCTCCCGAGCGGTCGATCGGCAACATCCCTGTTCCCGTCAGGAAGTTGCGGAGCAACCAGCCTCTCGGGCCGCGCGCGGTGTAGTAATCGCTCTTCGCCAGAAAACTGATGCGACGGTGCATATACAGCGGGAGGAATACAGAGTCGACGAACGAGAGATGATTACTCGCCATGATCACACCGCCGGTCTTCGGGATGTTCTCGTGACCGACGACCCACGGGCGGAAGAGGGTGGAGATGATGGGGCCGGCGACCAGGTTCTTCATGAACCAGTAGAACATCGTCAGACCTGCCTTAGGTGGGGTTGGCCAAGCGTATCGCGAGCATCGTCCACTTTTATGATGCTGACTTCAGTGCGAGTGATCAGAGAGTCTCGTGGTGGAGCCGGGCCAGATCGGCCGCTCCGACGACGCCGGCGTCGTTCACCAGCTGCGCGATCGTGAACTCCGGCTCGGGATGGAAGCCGCGCGCCGGCAGGTGCGAGAGGAAGGACTCTCGGATGGGGTCGAGAAGCAAGTCACCGGCCACCGCCACTCCCCCACCGATGACGAACAGCTGCGGGTCGAGCACGGCACTCAGGGATGCGCAGGCTTGCCCGAGCCAGAGTCCGAGCTGGCGGAGGGCCTGCAGTGCCCCGGGGTCGCCGCCGACGATGAGGGAGGCGACATCCTCTCCTCGCAGCGTTCCCTTCTCCGCCCGAAGCGCGGCGAGGCCCAGGCCGATACCGCCGAGGTCGGCGAGCTCGTTCGCCATGCGCAGCAGTGCACGTCCGGAGCCGTACTGCTCTATGCAACCTCGGGCGCCGCATCCACACGGAAGGCCGTCCGGCACGACTCGCATGTGCCCGAGCTCGGCGCCGGCGCCGTAGCCTCCCCGGAAGAGCCTGTCCTGGGTGACGATCGCCCCGCCGACGCCGGTACCGATGGTGAGCATAGTCATGTCGGTGGCGAAGCGTCCGGCACCGAAACGGAACTCCGCCCAGCCGGCGGCGTTCGCGTCGTTATCGATGGTGATCGACAGGTCGAGCCGGTCGAGCAGACGCTGGCGGAGCGGCTCGTTGCGCCAGCTGATGTTGGGCGTGTAGTAGACGATCGACTGGGTGGTGTCGATGAACCCGGGAGCCGCGACCCCGGCCGCGGCGATGTCGTTGCCGACAGCGAGGCGCTCGATCATGGCGACGACGGCGTCGACGATCGCCTCGGAGTCGCCGGCCGGGGTCGGCATCCGGTCCTCTGTGACGATCTCGCCCTCGTGCGTCACCACGGCACCGGCGATCTTCGTGCCCCCGATGTCGATACCAATTGAATGCACGTGCGGGCTACCTTTTCTCGTTGGCTCTGCTTCGTGCTGACTTCGTGCTGGCTCTGCTTCGTGCTGTCTCTGCTTCGTGCTGTCTCTGCTTCGTGCTGGCTCTGCTTCGTGCTGTCTCTGCTTCGTGCTGTCTCTGCTTCGTGCTGCCTCTGCAGACGCCGAGCGGAGACGGCGGATGCTCCGAATAGAGTTTAGGAGGGCTCTGCCGGGCGCACGCACAGCCGGCCTTCCCGGGCCTCACCGGTAGGCTTGCCGCACTGGATTCGACCGGTACCGAAGGAGATGCCGTGAACGCCGCAGAAATCACCGAGTGGTCGGTGCCGGCCGTAGTGGCCGCCGACCCCGATGCGAACGCGACCGACCTTCTCATCGACCGGGTGAAGAAGACCCCGGATCTCGCCCTGTTCTCCCGGCCGCGCGCGGGTGCCTGGGTCGACGTTACTGCCAAGGAATTCCTTGCCCAGGTCATCGCCCTGTCGAAGGGTCTGGTCGCCGCCGGCATCCAACCCGGCGACAAGATCGGCCTCATGTGCCGCACCCGGTACGAGTGGACGCTTCTCGACTTCGCCACCTGGTTCGCCGGCGCCGTGCTGGTGCCCGTGTACGAGACATCCTCCCCGAGCCAGGTGCTGTGGGACCTCAGCGACTCAGGCGCGATCGCCATCGTCACCGAGACCGCCGACCACTTCTCCCGCTTCGACGAGGTTCACGCCGACCTGCCGCTGATCGACCACGTCTGGCAGATCGATCTCGGCGATCTCGACAAGCTGACGGCATCCGGTGGCGACGTCACCGATGAAGAGATCGAGCGTCGCCGCTCGCTCGCCAAGGGATCCGACCTCGCGACCCTGATCTACACCGCCGGCACCACCGGCAAGCCGAAAGGCTGCGAGCTCACCCATTCGAACTTCGTCGAGTTGAGTCGCAACGCGGCCGTCTCGATGTCAGAAATCGTCAGCACCGAGGCAAGCACGCTGCTCTTTATCACGATGGCGCACGTTTTCGCCCGCTTCATCGCGGTGCTCTGCGTTCACGGTGGGGTGAAGGTCGGGCACCAGGCCGACACCACACAGTTGCTTCCGGCGATGGCGTCGTTCCGACCGACCTTCCTGCTCGCCGTGCCCCGCGTGTTCGAGAAGGTCTACAACTCCTCCGAGCAGCGGGCGGAGTCGGGCGGTCGTGGCAAGATCTTCCGCCGAGCCGCCGCCGTCGCGATCGCGCACTCGAAGGCCCTCGACGCCGGCAACGTACCCTTCGGACTCTCCGTTCAGTTCGCGGTGTTCGACCGTCTGGTGCTGTCGAAGATCCGCACGGCGATGGGGGGTCGCGTCACGTACGCGGTCTCCGGATCCGCTCCCCTCGGACTCCGACTCGGACACTTCTACCGCAGCCTCGGGATCACCATCATGGAGGGCTACGGGCTCACCGAGACAACCGCCCCGATCTCGGTGAACCTGACGACGAACTTCAAGATCGGTACCGTCGGCCCACCGCTGCCCGGCATGTCCGTTCGCATCGCCGCGGACGGTGAGATCCAGGCCAAGGGGATCGACATCTTCGACGGCTACTGGAACAACCCGGAGGAGACCGCAAAAGTCTTCGACGGGGAGTGGTTCAAGACCGGTGACATCGGGACTCTCGACTCTGAGGGCTACCTCACGATCACCGGACGCAAGAAGGAGATCATCGTCACTGCCGGCGGCAAGAATGTCTCGCCGGCCCAACTCGAGGATCCCATTCGCGCCAATCCGATCGTCGGACAGGTGGTCGTGGTCGGCGAGCAGAAACCGTTCATCGCCGCCCTGATCACCCTGGATGAAGAGATGCTGCCCGTCTGGCTCAACAACAACGACGAAGACGCGTCACAGTCCCCGGCCGATGCCGCGACCAACCCGAAGGTCATCGCCGAGGTGCAGCGGGCGGTGGATGCCGCGAATATGACGGTCTCGCGTGCCGAGTCGATCCGCAAGTTCGTCATCCTGCCGCACGACTTCACCGAGGCCAGCGGACACCTCACCCCCAAGTTCAGCATCAAACGCACTGTGATCGTGAAGGATTACGCGGCCGAGATCGAGGGCATGTACCTGGGCGCGCCGGCGACGGAAGGTATCGCGGCAGCCGGCTGACCCGCCGCGCTCTGGCCCCAGCCTCGGCCCGCATATCCCAGCCCATCCCGCTGCCCGTTCGTTGCCCAGAATTCAGGACCTGGTGATGTTTCAGAATTCAGGACTTGGTGGTGTTTCAGAATTCAGGACTTGGTGGTGTTGGAGTGACAGAAGGGACTACTGAGGGCAACATTCGCATCCTGAGTCACTCCCGTCACGCTTACTCCTGAATGATGAAAGCAAAACGGACGGGCCGACGGGGCGGGCAAAACGGACGGGCAGACGCGACGGG
>JAYVNU010000115.1:0-5652 GCA_043758345.1 Lacisediminihabitans sp. | reverse complement strand
TACGCGTTCGGTCTCATGGCCGGCACGATCGCCATCGCGGTCGCGAGTCTCTTCGCGGCACTCTTCCCCGACGTGATGCCGGCGAGCAATGATGTGGCTAACAGCCTCACGATTGCGAACGCGTCGAGCACTCCATACACGCTCTCGGTGATGAGCTGGGTCGCCCTCGCGGTGCTGCCCTTCGTGCTCGCGTATCAGGCTTACACCTACTGGGTGTTCCGCAAGCGCATCACCCGCGCATCGATTCCAGAGGACACGCAGCCGCGTGCCGACTCCCCGTCGGCGTCGGCGCCTGTGCTCGGCGGCTGAGTCGATGCGTCCGCTCGACCCCCGGCTGCTGCGATATACGACTGCGGCGCGCACGTTCTTCGGCGTGGACGTCGTACTGGGGATCGTGAGGACGACCGCGACTGTTGCGTTCTGCTGGTTGCTCTCGCAGGCGATCGTGGGAGCGATCATCGGGCGACCATTCACCGAATTGCTACCCGACATCCTGATCCTGAGCGGCGTCGGAATCTTGCGGGCGGCTACGATCTGGGCGATGGATGTCGCGTCGGCCCGCGGTGCTGCGGTGGTGAAAAGCCAGTTGCGCCGGCGTCTCGTCACTGGCGTTGCCCGACTCGGCCCCGGGTGGCTCAGCGGACGCAACCGAGTGGATGTCGTGACGACCGCCGGGGCCGGGCTTGATGCCCTCGACGGCTACTTCTCGCTCTTCCTCCCCCAGCTCATTCTCACCGCGATCGCAACGCCGCTCGTCATCGTTGTGATCTTCCTCCAGGACCTGACCAGCGGCATCCTCGTGGTCATCGCGTTACCCCTGATCCCGATCTTCATGATCCTGATCGGGCTGGCGACCCAGGCGGTTCAGAGGCGACAATGGCGGGTGCTCGCGCAGTTGTCAAGCCGATTTCTCGATGTGGTTGGCGGACTCGCCACTCTCAAGATTTTCGGGCGACAGCATCGCCAGGCGGTGCGCATCGAGTCGCTCACCGAGGCGTACCGCATCGAGACGATGAAAGTGCTGCGCATTTCGTTTCTCAGCGGCTTCGCGCTCGAGCTGATCGGGAGCCTCTCGGTGGCTCTTGTGGCGGTTTCCGTTGGGTTGCGGTTGATAGACGGAAGCCTCAGCCTTGCGGTCGGACTTTTCGTGCTGCTGCTCGCACCGGAGGCCTTCCTGCCGCTGCGCCAGGTGGGAGCGAACCATCACGCGGCCGCGGATGGAGTCGCCGCCGCGGAGGATGTCTTCGAAATCCTCGATGCCGCCCCCGCGGTGACGAGAGAGTCGGAAGTGCTCGGCGACCGGGCGACGTCTCTCATTCGTAGCGAACTCCGCTTCAGCGAGGTGAGTGTGCGCCACGAGGGCAGGGCCGTGGTTGACCGCTTCTCCGCGGTGATCCGCCCGGGTCGGCTGACGGTCATTGCCGGTCCGAGTGGATCGGGAAAATCATCCCTTCTGGCCGCCCTCCTCGGCTTTGTGCCCTTCGACGGCACCATCGAAATAAGTGCCGCGGGCGAAATCGGTGCCGCGGGCGAAATCGGTGCGGCGGGCACGGCCGGCGATCGTCGTTCACGAACGGCGTGGGCGGGACAGGGAGCGCCGCTGCTCGAGGGCACAGTCGCCAGCAATGTCGCGCTCGGTGCGCTGCAGCCGGATGTCACGCTTGTTCGCCGCGCGCTCGCCCTGGCCGCGCTCGGCTCAATCGACCCCGAATTGCCGGTGAGCGTGACGGGCAGCGGGCTCTCCGGTGGGCAGGCCGCGCGGGTGGTGGCCGCCCGAGCGATTTACCGCGGTATCGACCGATTCTGTCCAGTTCTGGTCTTCGACGAACCCAGCGCCGCCCTCGATTGCCGGGCTGAAGCAGAATTACTCCGAGGGCTCCGTCGGCTGGCCGACGAGGGCTACACCGTGCTCGTCGTGAGCCATCGACCGGCGATCATCGCAGCGGCGGACGAACAGATCGCGCTGGGGGTCGCCCTGCATGTTTGAGACCACCTCTGACACCCGGCTCAGTGCAGAATCACCCACTGTTGCCGTTCTGCGCCTCGCCCAGCCGCCCCTTCGCCGGTTCATGCCCGGGGTGTTTTTCGGAGTGATCTCCGCGCTCAGTTCGGTGGGTCTCCTCGCGACATCCGCCTGGCTGATCACCCGCGCGGCGGAGCATCCGCCCATCCTCTTCCTCGGTGCGGCGATCGTGGGCGTTCGCGCGTTTGCGCTGCTTCGTGCCACTGCTCGCTATGTCGAGCGACTCAGCAGTCACGATGCGGCGTTCCGTCAACTCTCGGCGCTGCGGGTCGGGATCTACCGGCGGCTGGTACCGCTCGCGCCTGACGGACTGCGAGGGAGTGCTGGCGGAGCGGGGCGTGGCGACTTGCTTGCCCGACTGGTGAACGATGTCGATGAACTGCAGAACATGCCGCTGCGAGTTGTGCAGCCGCTGCTGGTGACCCTCGTCACCGCCGTGCTCAGCGTGGTGGGCGCGAGCATCGTCCTGCCGTCCGCCGGTGTCGCCCTCGCGGTGGCGCTCCTGCTGGCGTTCGGCGCTGCCACCCTCGTGCAGTCGGCGATCGCCGGGCGGGCCGAACGTCGGATCGCGCCGCTGCGGGGTGCTCTCGCGGACCAGCTGCTCGATTACGTATCGAACATCGATGTGCTGGTCGCGTTCGATGCTCTCCCTGGGCGAATCGCCCGGGTCGAGGCCGCAGACCACCGCCTTCGAGTTGCCACTCTCGCCCGTGCCGGTGGTGCCGGAGCAACCTCCGCCATCCTGGCCGCTCTCGCCACCCTCGCCTCTGCCGCCGCGCTGCTGGTCGGCGTGCCGGCGCTCGGGCACGGACTGGAAGGACCCGCCCTCACGGTGATCGCTCTCATTCCCCTGGCTGTCTTCGAGGTCGTCGCGAGCGCACCGCTCGCTCTCGGAGCGTTCAGGCAGGTGCACGCGAGCGCCAGGCGGGTGGCGGAGGCGACCCCGGTTAGCATCCCGACAGAGATACCGACCGAGCCCGCTGCGCCTCGCTCCGGCGGAGAGCCACGGGCCCCCGCCTGTGCCGAAACGGTGCCGGTGCTTGAGCTCACCGGGGTCGGCGCAGGCTGGCCCGGTGAATCCAGCGTCGCTTTCAGCGGCCTCGACCTCCGCCTGAGGCGCGGTGACCGTGTTGTCGTCGAGGGCGCGTCGGGCTCCGGCAAAACGACTCTCGCCCACGTACTGGTGCGCTTCCTTGATTACACCGGCAGCTACCGCATCGGCGGCATCGAGGCGAGACAACTGTCGGCCGACTCCGTGCGTGCCATCGTGGGCCTCTGTGAGCAGTCGCCGTACCTGTTCGACGAAGACATCCGCCAGAATCTGCTATTTGCCCATGATTCCGCGACCGACGAGCAACTCGTGGCAGTGCTTGCCAGGGTCGGCCTTGCCGATTGGATGCGGGAGCGCGGCGGTCTTTCGGCCCGCGTGGGCGACGGTGGTGACCTCGTCTCCGGTGGACAGGCACAGCGCCTCGCCCTGGCGCGTGCCCTGCTCGCGAACTTCCCGGTGATCGTGTTCGACGAGCCGACAGCCAACGTGGATCCCGAGCTCGCTACCCAGCTGATGCGGGACATCCTCGCGGTCGCCGGGGGCGTATCCGGTGACGATCAGCGCACCGTGATTGTGATCTCACACACGCCCGTACCCGCGGATCTCGTCTCCTACCGCGTTCGACTCGCGACGCCTGAACAGGCCTTTCCCCCCAGCCCGGCAAGCCCTCCATCCGCCGAAAATGATCGCCTTTGAACATGGATGTCAGCACGCTGCGCGTGGTGCCAACTGAAATCAGCGGGCCCGGGTTTCTGCGGGCTGCGAAGCCTGAGCCGTGCTGACGGTGTTGTTGTTGGATGGGGCAACTGGTCCGCGGTCGAACCCCGACCAGGGCGCGCGCTTCACGAGTTCGAGACTGCCGAGGTAGAGAGCCCCCAGCGCGAACAGCATCAGCACCATGCCAAGCGGTGGCGCGGTGAACCCGATCGCGCTCGACACCGGCAGGAACGGGATGAGGAGAGTCAGCAGTGCGATGGCGGCTACCGCGCCTCCGAAGAGTGCGTCGGGACGGCTGCGGAAGAATACGCGCCGGGTGCGGAGCGAGATCAGCACGATCATCTGGGTGAGCGCGGACTCGATGAACCAGCCACTCTGGAACAGCGCCTCCGAGGCGTGGAAGACGGTGATCAGCAGCGCAAACGTCGCGAGATCGAATACCGTGCTGATCGCCCCGAAGACGATCATGAAACGGCGCACCGATCGGAGGCTCCAGCGCCCCGGCCCCTCAAGGCGCTCTGGATCGACGTGATCACGGGAGAGCAACATGCTGGGGAGGTCGGCGAGGAAATTGAGCAGCAGGATTTGGCCGGGAAGCATCGGCAGGAAGGGCAATACCGCCGAGGCAATCACCATGCTCAGGACGTTGCCGAAGTTCGAACTCGACGCGAACCGCACGTACTTGAGCGTGTTGGCGAAGGTACGCCGACCGAGCCGTACCCCGTCGGCGACGACCGCGAGACTCTTCTGGGTAAGCACGATCGCGGCTGCCTCGCGCGCAACATCCGTTGCGCCGTCGACGGAAATGCCGACATCGGCGGCGTGGAGCGCTGAACTGTCGTTGATTCCGTCGCCGAGAAACCCTACGGTCTGCCGCCCCGCTTTGAGAGCGGAGACGATCTCTTCTTTGTGCCGGGGTTCCACCTCGGCAAAGACATCACATTCGGTGACTGCTCGACGGAGTCTGGCCGGACTCATCCGGTCGATATGGGTGCCGGTGATGACGAGCCGGGAGCGCAACCCGATGCGCGATGCCACCGACTGGGAAACAAACCGGTTATCCCCGCTGACCATGATGATTCGCACACCGAGCGCAGACAGGTCGGCGACTTCGAGAGTCACATCGTCTTTCACGTCGTCGCGAAAACTGAGAAGCCCCTGGAAGTCGAGCGCCGATTCCGCCGCCACAGTTATCGTCTCCCCCGCCCGGAGAGCCCTGGTCGCGATGCCGATTGCCCGGAAGCCATCGACTCCGAGACCACGGTAGTGGTCTCGCACCAGCTGGAAGGCAGCGGGCGATGAATCCCCACGCACGGTGCGACACGCCGAGAGCACGGATTCGACCGAACCCTTCATGACCAGCGTCGGCGTGCCGGCGATCGTCACCCCGACAGAGAGTCTCTTGCGCTGGAAGTCGTAGGGCACCTCGCCAAGTGAGACGGTAACCGCCGGTCGATGCACCCTCAGGATTGCGTCATCGAGCGGATTGCGGTACCCCTGCTGCAGCGCCGCGTTGAGGGCACCGAGTTCGAGTATTGCGTCGTCAGGAGAGCCATCAGGTGCCAGCGTGCTGTCGAATTCGACGGTGCCGCCGGTGAGCGTGCCGGTCTTGTCGGTGCACAGCACCGTGAGCGAACCGAGGTCCTCGATCACGTCGAGCCTCTTCACGATCACCTGATGTTTCGCGAGGTTTCGGGCGCCGGCCGAGAGACTTACCGACACGATGGCCGGAAGCATCTGCGGGGTCACCCCCACAGCGAGCGCGAGTGAGAACAGCAGCGCATCGAGAAGAGGGCGCCCGAGCAAGAGATTGATGACGAAGACCGCGATCGTGAGCGCTATCGTCACCTGCAGCAGAAGG
>JAYVNU010000114.1:0-5659 GCA_043758345.1 Lacisediminihabitans sp. | reverse complement strand
CGCTCGTGCGCTTCCCGCTCGGCGAGACCGCGTCCGCGCATCAGGCCGTGCAGGACGGCGTCGTCGGCAAGGTGCTGATCGACGTGGCCGGGGCTTCCGAGCCGGTCAGCGCCCGCTGACCTCGGGCAGGCCGAGCACGTCGACGACGCTATCGAGGATGTGGTGGTGCGGATGCCGCTCCAGCTCGTCCCTCGGAAGTGCCCCCGTCAACACCCCGACGCCGATCACCCCGGCGTTGCGGGCCGCGAGGAGGTCGACAACGGTGTCGCCGGCGGCGAGGACGGCCGCGACATCCGCCACTCGCGTCTTCTCCATCGCGTGGTGGATCAGATAGGGAGCGGGACGCCCGGCTGTGACATCGGAGGTCGTCACGACGGCATCGAGGAGATGGCCGGCACCCTCGCCGACCGTCCAGCCGAGTGCCGCGAGCAGCGGGAGCGCGACGTCGTCGGAGAATCCGGTGGTGAGGGCGATCCTGACCCCTCGAGCGGCGAGGGTGCGAAGGGCGGCCTCGACCCCGGGCAACGCGACCGGCGGGGTGCTTCGGTAGGCCTCGGCGAGGATCTGGCGAAATCGCTCGAAGGCCGCGTTCACCTCCTCGGGCCCGGTCGACCCTCCACCGAGCCCCATCAGTGCACGGATCGCGGTGACCTTGTCGGTGCCCATCCAGAGCTGCAGGTCGGCGTCGATGACGGTCGCTCCGGTCTCTTTCACGCAGTCAGCGAGGGCGACATAGACGAGGCCGTGATCGTCGATCGTGGTGCCGGCCATGTCGAAGGCAACGAGTTCTATCACGGCGTCAGTTCATCACGGGTGCCGTACTCGTCGGTGAACCGATCGTGAATTCGCGACGACCATACGGGTCTCGCCGCCCCGATCGCTTGACCGCGCTCCGCTATCCGGGCAGTCTCGACTGACATGAGTGCTGAAGCCGCGCCGATCGCCGGGTGCGACGTTCTGGTCGTCGGAGCCGGTATCGTCGGTCTCGCACACGCCGCGGAAGCCGTAGCCCGCGGCTTCACGGTGACGGTCATCGACCGCGATTCCCGTGCGGTCGGGGCATCCGTCCGCAACTTCGGACACTGCTGCATCACCGCCCAGTCCGGTGAATTGCTCGCCCTCGCCCTCGTCGCCCGGGAACGCTGGCTGCACTACAGCGCGCTCGCCGGCTTCTTCTCCGTCGAATCCGGGGCACTGGCCGTCGCACGAAGCGCCGAGGAACTCGCGGTACTCGACGAGCTCTCGGCCTCGCGCGAGCCGGGCCAGGTGCGCATCGTGGATGCCGCCACCGCCCGCACCACCCTGTCGACGGGTGACCCGGCCATCGTCGGTGCCGCCGTGCTCCGTGACGACCTGCGCGTCGACCCCCGCGAGGCGGTCGAATCCCTCGCCGCGTGGCTCGCCGTGCAGCCGGGTGTGACGTTCCTCTGGCGAACCTCCTACCTCGGCCACGACGACGACACCGCGCGCACGACGCGCGGCAGCATCCGGGCCGGCCACACCCTCGTCTGCGTCGGTCATGACATCGACTACCTCTACCCCGAGCTCGCCGAGCAGCACCGGATCGACCGCTGCGGGCTGCAGATGGCCCGTATCGAGGCGCCGGGCGACCGCCTGATCGCGCCGGCGGTCCTCACCGGAACGTCGATGCTTCGCTACCCGGCGTTCACGGAAACCGCAGCCGCGGTGGCCCTCCGTGCGCGGGTAACGGCCGACGATCCGGGCCTCGTGGCCATCGATGCCAACGTGATGTTCACGCAGCGTCGCGACGGCTCGATCATCGTCGGTGACAGCCACCGCACCGAGCCGACGATGGATCCGTTCCAGGCCGAGGCGACGACGGAGCAGCTGCTCGCGCGCATCCGGGACGTGCTCGGGGTGCCATCGCTGAGGGTGGTCGAACGGTGGCAGGGCGTCTATGCGTCGAGCCCGCAACATCCGTATCTCGTCGAGCGCATCTCGGATCGGGTGACCGCGGTCTGCGTCACATCCGGAGTGGGGATGACACTCTCGTTCGGGCTTGCACGGAAGGTCACGTCCGAGCTCCTCTGACAGGAATTGGTCGATCCGATTTCGCCCGCTGTTCACCCGGGCGGTTCCGAGTGTCTATGCGAGGCCATAAACATCGTGATGATCGTTCCGGTATCCAATAGTCCGCACCCCCACAGCAGACACCCGGGCGATCACCTGGAGGATTCAGTGAACAGCAAGCGTTTCATTGCGGGGGCAGCCTTCGCCGCCGCCATTGCGATCTCGCTCACCGCCTGCGCGGGCTCGAGCACCCCGGCATCGACCAGCGCGAGCTCGACCGATGCGAAGACCGCGACGAGTGCGGCAGCGCTCGGCGGAATGACGGCACTGGTCGCCGCGGCCGACAAAGAGGGCCAGCTGAACGTCATCACACTTCCGCCCTCGTGGGCGAACTATGGCAAGATCATCGCCGGTTTCCAGAAGAAGTACCCGAAGATCACGATCAACTCGGCCAACCCCGACGGGTCGAGCGCCGACGAGATCGCGGCGGCGAAAGCCCAGAAGGGCCAGTCGACGGCTCCGGATGTCTTCGACCTCGGCACCGCGGTGCTGCAGAAGAACCTCGACATGGTCGCGCCCTACAAGGTCGCGAACTGGGCCGACATCCCGGCCGACTTCAAGGATGCCAGCGGCAAGTGGTACTACGACTACACCGGTCTGATGTCGGTCGGCTATGACTCGACGGTCATCAAGACCAAGCCGAAGTCGATGTCCGACCTGCTCGGGTCCGCGTACCAGGGAAAAGTCGCCATCAAGGGTGACCCGACCCAGGCGAACGAGGCGGCGAGCGCCGTCTATCTCGCCGCACTGCAGAACAAGGGAAGCGCGTCGAACATCCAGCCGGGCATCGACTTCTTTCAGAAGCTGAAGGCTGCGGGTAACTACCGCGGCGTCACGCCGACCCAGGCGACGGTCGCCTCCGGCGAGACCCCGGTCGTCATCCAGTGGAGCTTCAACAACCTCGCCTGGGGTGCGGCCGCCGGATCATCGGGCAACGCGAACTTCAAGACGGTCGTGCTTCCCGGAACCGCGCTCGGAAGCTACTACAACCAGGCCATCAGCGTCGACGCACCGCACCCCGCAGCCGCGCGTCTCTGGGAGGAGTACCTCTACACCCACGAGGTTCAGAACCTCTTCCTCGCCTCGGGCTCCTACCCGGCGACCTTGACCACCATGGAGACAAACAAGACGGTCGACGCGAAGGTGCTCGCCACCGTCGGAGCCGCTCCGAAGGACTTCGTTCAACTCACCGCCGACCAGGCCACGACGGCTGGCACACTGCTCGCCGCCAAATGGGCCGCCGCAATCGGCTGACACACCACCGATGATGACTGCCGCAACCCTTGCGCCAGCCACTACGAAGAGCGGCGCCGGGGTCTCCCTTCCCCGGCGCCGCAGCGTGGTTTGGCTCGGTCTCCTGCCCTTCGCCGGCTACGTGCTGCTGTTCCTCGCCGTTCCGGCCGTGCTCGCGGTCGGGAGCGGCTTCTTCACCAACACCGGGTCGTTCACGTTCGCGAACCTCAGCGCCTTCGCCGACCCGAACATCCTCAAGGGCTTCGGTGCCTCGATCGGCATCTCACTCGCCACGGCGATACTCGGAGCGGTGGTCGGTGCGATCGTCTGCTTCGCACTGCTCGGCACGAAGTCCGACGGATTCCTGCGCACCGCCGTCGACTCCGCCTCCAGCGTCCTCGCGCAGTTCGGCGGGGTGATGCTCGCGTTCGCGTTCATCGCGACGATCGGCGTGAACGGGCTGCTCACGAAGTGGCTCATCTCACTCGGATTCGCCGACAACATCTTCATCAACTTCAACAATGCGGGTCCGTTGCTGTACCAGATCACCGGCCTGAATGTCATCTACCTCTACTTCCAGGTGCCACTCATGGTGCTCACCTTCATGCCCGCGATGGAGGGGCTGAAGAGCACTTGGGCAGAGGCGAGTGCGACCCTCGGCGGCACGCGCCTCACCTACTGGACGCGCATCGGGATGCCGATCCTCGCCCCCTCGTTCTTCGGAAGCCTGATCCTGCTCTTCGCCAACTCCTTCTCGTCGTACGCGACGGCGGCGGCACTCCTCTCCCAGGGCGGAATCGTTCCGCTCGCGATCAAACAGCAGTCGTCGAGTGAGACGGTCGTCGGCGTTGCCAACGTCTCCGGCGTGCTCGCCCTCGGAATGGTGGTCATCATGATCGTGCTCATGGCCGCGTATGCGGTGCTCCAGCGTCGGGCGTCGAGGTGGCAGCGATGACCGTCGCGAACGTCATGACAGACGACGTCCTCGTCCCGAAGACCCCGAGCCGGGGTCGTTCCGTCGGGCCGCGCAGCTTCGCCGCGGAGCCGGGCAAGATCACCCGCACCCTGATCCTCGGCATCGTCGGGCTGGTCTTCATCGTGCCGATCGCCGCGATGATCGAATTCTCGCTGCGGGTCGGCCAGCCGGTCAACGGGCACCAGGCCTACGGTTTCCTGCACTACACCGCCGTCCTCGACCCGATCAACTCCGCGGCCTACAGCGTGCTCTTCCAGGGCATTATGAACTCCGTCGGCATCGTCGCGATCACGGTGATCATCGTGCTCGTGCTCCTGCTGCCGACGATGATCTTCGTCGAGCTGAAGTTTCCGCGACTGCGTAGGGTGCTCGAATTCATCTGCCTGATTCCGATCACCATCCCGTCGATAGTGCTCGTGGTCGGCTTCGTACCGGTGTATTCGGTCGTCGCGAGCATCTTCGGCAGCTACGCCTGGACGCTCTCCTTCGCGGTCGGCATCATCGTGCTTCCCTACGCGTACCGTCCGATCGCCTCGAATCTCAGGGCGATCGAGGTGGTGATCCTCAGCGAGGCGTCGCGGTCGCTCGGTGCCGGCTGGGGCAACGTGCTCTGGCGGGTGATCCTGCCGAACCTGCGCCGGGGCATCCTCTCGTCCGTGTTCATCACGATCGCGGTGGTGCTCGGTGAATACACGATTGCGTCATTCCTCAGCCAGAACACCTTCCAGACCGCGCTGCTCCTCGTACAGCACACCGATCCATTCGTCGCCGTAATCTTCGCGCTGTTCGCCCTGATCTTCGCGTTCATCCTGCTCGTCGTCATCGGGCGCATCGGCTCTGCGTCACCGAAGCCGCGCCGCATCCGTGGCCCGCGCCGATCGAGCTCCACGCCGTCGGAACCCACCACTCCCGATTCCACCGAACCCACCCGGAGGACAGCATGACCAACATCCGAAGCTCCGCGCGAAAGACAGCACCCGTGAACACACCGTCGCCGGCCATTCCCACCCGCGAGGGCGCAGCCGTCGAGTTGCGCAACGTCGTGAAGGACTATGCCGGGCACCGTGCACTCACCGGTGTCAACCTGTCGATCGCCCCCGGCGAATTCATCGCGCTGCTCGGTCCGTCCGGTTGTGGAAAGACGACGGTGCTTCGCGCGCTATCCGGACTCGAGGCGATCTCGGACGGCCAGATCATGATCGACGGCGCGGATGTCGCCCAGCTGCCGGTCAACAAGCGCGACATCGGCATGGTGTTCCAGTCGTACTCGCTCTTCCCGCACATGACCGTCATGCAGAATGTCGAGTTCGGCCTGCGGATGCGCAAGGTGGATGCCGCCAGCCGTCACGAGCGCGCAAC
>JAYVNU010000113.1:0-5705 GCA_043758345.1 Lacisediminihabitans sp. | reverse complement strand
ACCCCGTGTTCTGAAGATGGCCGGTGGAGCGCCAGGCGTGCAGCATCCACGTCAGAGTCGTAATGGCCACGGTGGTGAGGGCGATGGTCAGCAGCACGAGGGCCGAGTAGGCGAACCATTCGGCCACCGTCCAGTGAGCGAAAAAGAGGTCGTTCGCCGTTCTGGCCACAGCGACGACTCCGCGATTGGGGACGACCGCGCCAGGAGCGTGGGGGGCAGGTGTGACGAGCGGGCCGGGCGAAACGGACGTGACTGCCAATGAGAAAGCGACGGGGAGGTTCATCCAGGCTCCGTAGGTTCGGATCAAACGATTAGTGGACGGTCTCGCCCTGTGCTCGTAACGCAGTGATGTATCGCCTCGGTGTGACGACCTGGGTACCACGGGGGCGCGGAACGGCGCTGCGATAAGGAGTCATAAACCCGGTTATCGGGGCTGCTCCGATGTCGAGGAGCGTGTTTTCGGCCATGTGGGTCGTTCGGAGGCCCCTGAACGGGGGGTTTGGAGTGGATTTCAACTGTGGGGAAAAACTCAGAATAGGGAAGCATCCCAGAAATCTGAGAGCTCCAGCGGCGTGGATTGCTTCTGTGGCGTTCGTTGTGGCACCGCACAATCGGAATTACAGTCCACCTATGTCGATCGATGAAGCACGACCGTTTTCCGCCCTGCTGCCGGACAGAGCCGGGTCTGGATTCTTTCTCGATCTGTTCGACTCGGTCGATACCCTCAGCGATGGTGTCGTCGAGCAGATTCTGCTCGGGGACAACGAATACGCCGCGAACCCGATGTCGCGCGAGTTGCTCTACGACATCGTGCGGGAGAACATCTCTGCACTGCTCGGCACCCTCGCAGGAATCACCACGTCGCTCGAGGCTCCGCGTCGTGCCGGGCGCATCAAGGCTGAGCTCGGCATCCCGATGGCGAGTCTCCTGCACGCCTACCGTCTCGCCGGACTTCAGCTCTGGGACGAGATGATGTCACGAGCCGTTGGAGCGGACCGCGCCGAGGCACTGCTGCGGCTGTCCTCTGACGTCTGGGGAATCATCGACCGGTTCTCCGGCGAGGCGGCGGAGTCCTATCGGGCCTGGGTCGACGAGCGGGATCGCCGGGACGAGCAGGCGCGCAGTGTCATGCTGCTGAGCCTGCTCGACGGCAGCGCGACCCCCGGAGACGTCGGCGGACTACTCCGAGCGCTCGGACTTCCCGAGCATGGTTCCTATGTCGTCGTCGCGGCCGAGCGCAGTAGTAGCGGCGAAGATCCGGTACCGAGGGTGCCCGCCGCACTACGCGCCGACGGCATCGCCTCGGCGTGGACGGCCTGGAAGGGGGAGTACGTCGGACTCCTCGGTCGCGCCGGTCGGCTCGAGATGGAGGTGGTGGCGTCAGCGCTTGCCTCGACGGCGACATCCCGAGTCGGCGTCAGCCGCACCTTCACCGAAATTCCGACCGCTCCTCGTGCCGTGGCACAAGCGCGCTTGTCGATCGAATGTGTCGGCGGTGCGGGCGGCGTGCACCTCTATGGATCTGCTCCGGTCGACCTGCTGCTGGTCGCCCAGCCGGGGTACGGGGTGGAACTCAGCATCGCGGTCTTCGGCCGGATGCTCGCCGACGCCGTCGGCGACGTTCTGCTCGATACCCTCGAAGCCTGGTTCCAGTGCGATGGATCGACCCGTGATGCCGGGGCACGATTGCACTGCCATCGCAATACGGTGCTCTATCGTCTCGGGCGCATCGCGGACCTGACCGGGCGATCCGTCTCGAAGCCGGTCGAAGCGTCCGAGCTCTACGCAGCTCTTCGCGCGGTGCGACTCGGGGGCCCGCGCGTGATCTGACGCTGCAACAGGTCATGACCGGTCTCGAACCGCGTCAGCATCGAGCGGCTACAGATCGAGCGGCTACAGATCGAGCGACTGGCCCGGATGCAGCGCGAAGTACTCGCCGTCGCCCTGGTTGGTCGCCCATTCGAGACGCCCGTCGCCCATGCTCTTACCGGCGGCGGACAGCACCATCTCGTGCGTGGCGAATGCCCGACGCGGCTTGACGGCGAGCACGAAGTCGATGCTCTCCGCGATCTTCAACCAGGGTGCCCCGACGGGAACAGCGAGCGTCGGGATGTCGACACCCTCCGGAATCGTGAAGGAGTCGCCCGGGTAGTACAACTCGTCGTTGATCAGCACGCCGACATTGTCAACGATGGGGAGCGACTCGTGGATGACCGCGTGCTTCTCGCCGAAGAAGCGGAGAGAGAACGGTCCGACCTCTTTCGAGTCGCCGCCGTTCACGACCTGGATGTCGAAATCGGTCGCCGCCGCGGCGACACCGGCCGGAGCGAAGATGACGAGCTCAGGATTTCGCTCGATGATGCGCGTGAGCTGCTCGGCGGTCCAGTGGTCGGCGTGCTCGTGGGTGATGACGATCGCGACGACGTCGTTCAGTCCGACGAGGGCCGTTGTGAACGACCCGGGATCGATCACGAGGGTCTTTCCCGAGGATTCGATGATGAGGCAGGCATGTTCGTGTTTGGTGACTCGCATGCTGCCGACAGTACTCGCGCGCCGCATCCTGAAAAGACTCTCAGCGGCGGGCACCCGCCCGCGGGGGTCCCGTTAACCGCGACCGGCTTTGCTCGCATCGACCCGAAAGTCCCGAGGGAGCCCGCATGTCAGCAGTACTGCCGCAACGGTTGTTCCGCGGCAATCCACGCTGGGTGCCGATCGTGCTCGGTCTCGTCATCCTGTTCGCTGCCATCGTCTCGTCGTGGAACCTCGCCTTCGCCGACTACTCATCCTTCTATTCCACCGTGGCGCGAAGCATGTCGGAGAGCTGGCGCGCCTTCGCCTTCGGCGCCTTTGATCCCGGCGGGTCGGTGACGCTCGACAAACTGTCCGGGTTCCTGATCCCGCAGGCCCTGTCCGCTCGGTTGTTCGGCTTTCACGCGTGGTCGATCGCCCTCCCACAGGTGATCGAGGGGATGGTGACCGTCGCTGCCGCGTTCGTCGTCGCCACGCGCTGGCGTGACTACCGGGTCGGACTGTTGGCTGCGACGGCGACGGCGACGACGCCGTTGTTCGCACCGATGTTCGGACACGTGATGGAAGACGGCCTGCTGACGATGAGCCTCGCGCTCGCTTTCCTCTGCTGGCAGTCCGCCGTCCGCAGCGGGTGGATGTTCCCTCTGGTTCTCGCCGCCGTCTGGGTCGCCGTTGGCTTCCAGGCGAAGATGATGCAGGCGTGGATCATCCTCCCGGCGCTGGCGATCGGCTATCTGATCGCGGCGCCGCATCCGCTCATCGTCCGGATCCGCCGCATACTCGTCACGGGCGTCATCGCCGCCGTACTGTCGCTCTCCTGGATGACCGCGATCCAAGTCGTGCCGGCCGCGGATCGTCCCTACATCGACGGAAGCACCAACAACAGCACCTATTCGATGGTGTTCGGCTACAACGGTCTCAATCGCATCATCCCGAGTCTCGTGCCGGGAGCCGTCGGCGATCGTCCGGCTTCGTCGACCTCGCCGCCACCCACAGTGCAGCATCTCGCGCCCATCGGCGATACCGCCGCCCAGCCCGGTGACCGCATCGACAAACTCGTGGTCCCGTATTACCTCACCCAGATTGGGTGGCTCTCTCCCCTGGCCCTCGGCGGCATCGTTCTCGGGCTCATCCCCCGCCGACGGCGAGAAGTGGATGACGCACCCCTCGTCATTCCTGACCGAACCGAACGCGCCACCGTCGTCGCGCTCGGCCTGTGGCTGGTCACCGGTGCCGCCCTCCTCACGTTTGCACGTATTCCACACACGGCATACATGGCGGCGATCGGGTTCCAGCTCGCTGTGCTCGCTGCGGTCGGGCTCGCGCAGGCGATCCGGCTGCACCGGGCGGGCATCCGCTTCGTTCTTCCGGTTCTCATGCTCGTCCAGGTCGCGTGGACCGCCGTCATTCTGCTGACCTTCGCGCGAAGCCCGCTCTTCGTGCTTCCGGCCGTGCTTGCGCTCGGGGTGGGGTCGGCATTCGTGCTGCTCCTCCGCCGACGGGCCGGTCGGCTCGTGCTCACCGCCGCCGTCGCGGCGAGCCTCCTCGCTCCGACTATCTGGACCCTCTGGACACTCTCGGTGAGCGACGAGGGTTCCGCGAATGACGCCTACGCCGGGCCGAGATTCGACCCGGGGCAGGGCGCGTCCCCCCAGCTCCTGAGCAACCAGCAGCAGTGGCTCGTCGGCGCGCCGTTCCGCACCTCACCCGACCCGCGCCTGACTGCCGCGCAACTCGATCTCGTCGACTACCTCCGGCCGCGGCGCCCGTCGTCCGGGCCGCTTCTCACGACGGAGATCTGGGGTCAGGCGACCCCGTACATCCTGAACGCCGGGCTCGACGTCGCGCCGATGGGGGGATTCTCGGGCCAGGTGCCGCATCCGACCATCGCGCAGTTGGCCGAGCGAAAGGCGTCCGGGTCCCTGCGATTCGTGCTGCTGGAATCGACCGGACCCCGGGCGGATCCCGGGGCACGCCTTCCCTTCGGCATCCGTGTGCTGCATTCCTCGCACTCCTTCGCGGCAGCAGCCTGGGTGCGCGGAAACTGCAGGCTTGTTCCGCAGAGCCGATTCGAGACCAGGGGACACATGCTCGTCGACGAAGACCTCTTCGACTGCGCGGGCGGCTGACGTTCGCGCGCAGAACGGGATTACCGTTTCTTTCCGCCCGGCCGCGTGCCGCCCCGCCGCATGCGAGTCTCTCCGTCCTCGCCGCCCGGCCATCCCGCTTCACCAGGTCATTCCGGCCGGATCCGACGTCGAAAAGCGACTTTTGGCGTCATTTTTGCAAATTTCGGCATGAAAAGTGGCTTTTCGACGAGCGAACTACCCGGAGCATCGCGCATGGCGCGGTCAAAGAGTGTGTCGCGTATCCGGATTCTGGGTATCCCTCACCCCCGAGATGCTGGCTGGCTCACCCCACCCCACCCCACCGCGCCGCGCCGTCCGCTTTGCCGAGTCGTGCCGTCCGCTTTGCTGAGTCGAGCCGCGCCGCGCCGTCCGACCGAGTCGAACACTCCGCCCCGCCAAACCAGTGCTTCGAACAACGCACCCTGTCTAAAAGCGCGCCGCCCCCGAACTACCCCTGACGCCGTTTACACTGGCGCGATCCACCTCGAGAACGAAGGGTCCCATGCCTGAGGCAACGACGCCGCGCCGAGTATTCGTCGCCATCAATCCGAGCGCATCCTTCGGCAAGGGGCGCAACGTCGGACCAGCCGTCATCACGGCCCTGACGGATGCCGGCCACGACGTCACCCGGCTCATGGAGGCGAGCTATCAGGAGCTCATCACGAAGGCGAAGGCGGCCGTCGCGAGCAAGCCCGACGCCTTCATCGTCGTGGGCGGCGACGGCATGGTGAACCTCGGAACGAACATGGTCGCCGGAACGGATGTGCCCCTCGGCATCGTGCCATCCGGCACCGGCAACGACATGGCTCGCGTTCTCGGCATCCCGCACGAGGATACCGCTGGCGCGATCAGGCTGCTACTGAGGCAACTGCAGCTTCCGCCGCGCACGATCGATGCGGGGCTCATCCACCGGTCCGACGGAGGGCAGACCTGGTTCGCCTGCATGGTCTCGGCCGGGTTCGACGCCTCCGTCAACGAACGGGCGAACCGGATGACCTGGCCGAAGGGTCGCATCCGCTACAACATCGCCCTCGTCTATGAACTCTT
>JAYVNU010000112.1:0-5724 GCA_043758345.1 Lacisediminihabitans sp. | reverse complement strand
GCGACCACTGGTCGGGGGAGTCCTGCAACTGCTGGCGCAGCACAGCCTCCGCCGGGTAGACGTGGGTCTCGAGAAACGACGTCATCGTCTCGATCAGTGCGGTGGTCTTGTCGTCGTGTGCGAAATCCATCAGAACCTTCCCCGATTCATCATCGGCTTGTCAGTGAGCGCAGCCCCGCGTTCGCCAGGGGGGTGACGATGCTGCCGATCGAATCGAATCCGGCGCCGACGGTCTCGCCGGCCCGGAAACGGAAGTGGATTCCCTCCAGGATGACGGCGAGCTTGAACGCGGCGAAGGCAACGTACCAGGAGAGGTCGGGCACCGAGATCCGCCGCTCGGCCGCGTAGGCGTCGACGAGCTCGGCAAAGGTCGGGTAGCCCGCGGCCGGGTCGACGGCACTTGGAACGCCTGCGGTCTCCGTGATCTCACTAATGTTCCAATAGAGGCCGAGCAGGCCGAGGTCGGCGAACGAGTCACCGATGGTCGCCATCTCCCAGTCGAGGATGGCGGCGATCTTCGGCGTTCCCTCCTCGACATGCACCAGCGCGTTATCGAGGCGGAAATCACCGTGGAGCAACGAGGTCTCGACAGTCTGCGGAACGTGTTCGCGCAGCAGGGCCTGCAGCCGATCCAGCTCGGAGAGCTCGCGATTTCGCGACCCGTCGTACTGCGTGTCCCAGCGTCGCAGCTGCCGTGCGAGATAGCCGTCCGGTCGGCCGAAGTCGGCGAGCCCGACGGATGGCGGATCGATCTCGTGAAGCCGGGCGAGCGTGCTGACGAGGTCGAGGCTCAGGGTTCGCACCTGGTCTTTCGTGAACGCGTCGTTCTCTTTCTTGGTCGCTATGACCCTGCCGTCGACGAAATCCATCAGGTAGAACGGAGTTCCGACTCCCGCTGCGCCCGATGAGTCGTCTTCGAGCAGCAGGGTCGTCGGAACGGGGACGGATGTCGCGGCCAACGCCGAGATGACGCGGAACTCGCGCGCCATGTCGTGCGCCGTCGACTGCACGTGTCCGAGCGGCGGACGCCTGAGCACGAACGGGCCCGCACCGGCGTCGAGTCGGTAGGTGAGGTTCGACCGGCCGCCGGCGAGGATGGATGCCTCGAGCGCACCGTTCATCCGGTCCGGCAGGTTCGCGTCGAGCCAGGTCGTCAGCGACGGAAGGTCGAGCCCTCGCACGCTCATGCCGACACCTCGAGCTGCTCGACGATCGCGGCGCGGAGGTTCGCCGGAATCTGCACTGGGCGCCGGGTCTCGCGGTCGACGAAGACGTGCACGAACTCGCCGTTCGCCAGGGCGAGTCCGTCCCGGACGCGCGAGATCGCGAACGTCCAGGTGACGCTCGTCGTGCCGAGTCGGCTGACGATCAAATCGAGGGAGAGAGCGTCCGGAAAGCTGGCGGATGCCGCGAATCGACAACTCGACGCCGCGCAGACGCCCAGCACGGCACCATTCTCGATATCGAGCAGACCGTTTTCGATCATCCAGCTGTTGATGGTCGAATCCATCGCCGCGTAATAGATCGTGTTGTTCAGATGACCGTAGACGTCGTTGTCGGCCCAGCGGGTGGGGAACGAGCTGCGGTAACCGCCGACGGTCATGCCTTCGGGCCGCCGGCGACGTAGAGCACCTGGCCGGAGATGAAGCTGGCCTCCTCAGAGCAGAAGAATGAGGCGGCGACGGCCACGTCATCCGGCTGTCCGACGCGGCGGACGTCGATTTGCTTCGCGGCGCCGACGAGGAAGTCCTCGAAGGTGACACCCATGCGTTCCGCCGTCGCTTTCAACATGTCGGTCGCGATGAACCCGGGTGCGATGGCGTTGGCCGTCACCCCGAACGGGCCGAGCTCGATGGCGAGCGTCTTCGTGAACCCCTGGAGCCCGGCCTTCGCGGCGGAATAGTTAGCCTGCCCGCGGTTGCCGAGGGCCGAGGTGCTCGAGAGGCTGACGATACGGCCCCACTTCGCCTCGACCTGGTGCTTCTGAACTTCGCGGCTCATGAGGAACGCACCTCGCAGGTGCACCCCCATGACGGCATCCCAGTCGCCCTCCGACATCTTGAACAGCATGTTGTCGCGAAGAATACCGGCGTTGTTGACGAGGATCGTCGGCGCGCCGAGGTCGGCCGCGGTGTGGGCGACCGCTCGCGTCACGTCGTCTGAGTTCGAGACATCCGCACCGATGCCGATCGCGCGGCCGCCCGCCGCGGTGATCGACGAGACGACGGCCTCGGTGTCGGATTCGCGCAGGTCGAGCACAGCGACCGCATACCCGTCGGAGCAGAGTCGGGTGGCGATCGCCGCACCGATCCCTCGTGCTGCGCCGGTGACGATGGCAACGCGCTGTTCGGTCATGGGGTGGGTCCTTCCGTCGGGGTGTCGGCTTCTGTGCCGTCGAAGACGATGAGTTGTCTCAGGGCGCGACCCTCGGCGAGGGCGTCCATCGCCTCGTTGAGATCGTCGAGCCGGATGTGAGCCGAGATGAGCTTCTCGACCGGAAGGCGCCCCTCGCGCCACAGTTGGGCGAAAAGGGGGATGTCCCGCGAGGGCAGCGCCGAACCGAGGTAGCTGCCGATGATGGTCCGAGCCTCGGCGGTGAGCAACAGCGGAGAGATGGACGATCGCGCATCCGGAGCAGGAAGTCCGACGGTGACCGTCTTGCCCCCGGGCGCAGTCGCCAGGATCGCGGTCTCGAAGGCCCCCGCGTTACCGGCGGCCTCGATCACGATCGGCGCGGAGACCTTCTTCTCGGCGACCTCCTGTGGTGAATACACCTCGGCCACGCCGAGTTCGAGCGCCGAGTCGAGTTTCTCGCGGACGCCATCCACTCCGATCACGCGGTGTCCGAGCGCGAGCGCGACAAGCACTGCTGCCAGGCCGACGCCGCCGAGTCCGACGACGAGCACGGTGTCGCCCTCGGCCGGCTGGGCTGCGTTGACGACCGCGCCTCCGCCGGTGAGCACGGCGCACCCGAGAAGGGCTGCGACCTCCGGAGGGATGTCGTGGTCGACCCTCACGACGGAAGCGCGATTGACGACCGCATGGGTCGCGAACGCGGAGACGCCGAGATGATGGAACACCGGATTCCCGTCCCGACTCAGCCTGGACGTCCCGCCGAGCAGTGTGCCAGCATTGTTCGACGCGCTGCCGCGTTCGCAGGGCAGTCGGCCGCCGGTCGCGCAGCCGGCACACTGGCCACAGCGCGGAAGGAAGGTCATCACGACGCGATCGCCGACGCTCAGATCGTCGACTCCATCGCCGAGTCGCTCGACGATGCCGGCGGCTTCGTGGCCGAGAAGCATCGGTGTCGGGCGCACGCGATTGCCGTCGACGACCGAGAGATCGGAGTGACAGAGCCCGGCGACCTCGATGCGAACCAGAATCTCACCGCCGCCGGGGGAGTCGAGCTCGAGTTCGCTGATGACGAGCGGCTTCGATCGCGCAAAGGGGGCGGTGGCTCCGGATACTTCGAGCACAGCCCCGCGGATCTTCATCGATCTCTCCCATACCGCACGCCGTGCTTCGGTGAACAGGCCGCCTAGCGATCCGGTCCCGTTCTTCGCAAAAACCGACCAGCCGGTATGTCCTACGCTACAGCACCCGCCGGACCGAAGTACGTCGATACGGCCTTCGTTTCCCCGTGGAAGGGCCGAACGGCATACCTCACGCCGCTGCACGCGTCGGGCGACCTGCCGGGCACGCGTCGGGCGACGTGCCGGGCACGCGCCGGGCACGTGTCGGGCGACGTGTCGGGCGACGGTCCGACGCTGATCCCGTGCGTCCGGAGCCCGCCGCCCGGTCACGCCGCCGCGGTGCCCACAACTCATGCAGTTTCGGATGTGCGGGGCTCGGTATCCCCGAGTTCACAGGGCCGTGACTCGAGTTCCGGGCAAACTGCATGAGTTGTGCTTCGCAGCGTCCAGGGTTGAGATGACATTCGCGGGTCGGAATGGCCCACGGCCGCTGCCGCCGCAGCGGAAAGCGTCATCACTCGAGATCTAGTCCCGTGCAGCCACCGACGTCGATGACGCGCTTGCAGCACAGGGTTTGGCGACCGCTGTGAGGTCTACGAATACGCACCTCGTGGGGCAGAGAAGGGCCGAATGGCCTACCTCGCGGCCGGGGGCCCGAGTGGGCGATGTCAGGCCGCGATACCACGCGTCTCGAGGGCCGTCTCCACGATCTTCAGCCCCTGCAGGCCCGGCATGCGCGCGATGTGCTCGTCGATCTTGCGAGCTTCTTTGCGGCCGTCCGCTCCGCCCATGAGGTGTGTCATCACGTGGAAGACCTCCGGCTCCTCCATCACTCCGGAGCCGACCGGGCCCCAGAACTTGGAGAGGGCGAAGCGTGCGAACACACGAGCCTTCTTGCTGCGGGCGAGACGCTCGCGAGCCTGCGACGCGTAGAACGCGACGTGGCGGGCCTCCTGCTTCGCGATGCGACGAAGCAGTTCGGCGAGCACTGGATGGTTCTCCATGTCGGCGAGGCGATTGTAGGCCGCGATGGCGGACCACTCGTTGGCGGCACCCCAGATCATGTGGACGGCGATGAAGTCGGTGCCGACGATGTTGCCGAGCAGCGACTGCTTGATCGGGTCGAGACGGTCTTTCCAGCCGATCTTGAGGCGGGTCGACTTGAGCTCGTCGAAGTCGACCGTGATGCCGTGGGCCGCCAGCACGGAGGCCAGAGCCTCGCCGTGCCAGAATTCCTCGCGGTTCCACATGGTCATGAACGCGCTGACGTCGGCGTCTTTGTGTGACGGGGTGACGAGCATGTCGCGCAGGTAGCAGACCGTGTGGTATTCGACATCCGCCATATAGCGGAGGCTGCGCAGAGTGCCCTCGGGGAGCGGGTTGGTCTTGAAATCCTCGAAGTCGAGGTCTTGCCATTGAACTCCGACAGAGGTGGCCGTGTAGCGGTCGATATCAAATGCCATGAGATGTCGTGGCCCGGTCAGACGTGGTATCTGAGCCCTGGTCACTTCCTTTCGCGATCGTGGGTAGTTCGGCTCCGACCGAGGGAACCGACTGGTCTACGGGGGTATCGACCGTCGCGCCGCGCTTCCAGTCGAGCACATTCCAGCGCTTCTCTTTAGCGTGACGGTAAAGCTGCAGATCCGGGTTGACGACACTCGGGTTTCCAAGAAGCTGCAGCCAGACCAGGTCGGCGTGGCTGTCGCCATAGCCGTAGGACTTGCTGAGGTCGAACTTGTTGCGCTTCGCGTAGTCGAGAAGCCAGGCCGCGCGCGCCTCATCCACGAGCGGCGGATCGGCGAGATAGCCCGTGAGCACACCGTCGCGTTCGTGCATGCGGCCGGCGATGATCTCGTCGAAGTAGGGGAGGAAGGGGGTGACCATGAGATCCATCGTGCCGGTGACGAGGATGGTGCGGTGGCCGGCAGCACGGTGCTCCTGCACACGTTGCAGAGCCTCCGGAAGAGCGCGACGCATGACGGCCCGACCGAACGAGCCGCGAACGAGGCGTTCGATCTCGCTGACTTTGAATCCTTCATAGCGACGCATGAAGGTGCGGATGAACTCGCCGCGGTCACGTCGCTCGGCGCGGAGATACTTCGGCAACGACCAGGAGAAGGTGCCCAGTTCGTGCGCGACCCGGGTGCGTGGGCCGCTTCCGGCCCAGAGCATCAGATACTGCTTCACGAGATTCGATTCGAGAACGGTTCCCTCGAGATCGAAGACCGCGACAATATCGGATCGCGCGGGC